>DATLGQ010000288.1:0-4377 GCA_035540435.1 Fimbriimonadaceae bacterium | reverse complement strand
TCTTTAGGGCCGAGTGGTTCAAATCACCCTCGTCATGACGAGCCCAGCCATCCTCATCCGCGCACAACAGCCGGCTTCCCTCGCACCGCCGCGGCCCGTCGGCGTCATAAAGGAAGAGATGACTTCCCTACTCGTTGCAGCCGCCATGATGCCCGTGGCGTCGCAGTCCGAGCTGTACACCGTCCAGCCTTACTACACCTATCCCAGCGACCAGCCCTACCACGCCGCATATGTCAAGGCGATCGAGAAGGCAGTCGTGGAGGTTCAGGAGTGGTATCGGAAGCAGGTCGGAACAACCTTCGTCATGAAGCCGCTCATCGTCAGGAAGGGTCAGCCCTACCTCATCATGCGGGGCGGCCCGAGCCCCAGCGAGAAGGTTCGCCTGAACAAGCAGGAGCTGCCGAACTGGTGGCAGGCTCAGGAGCAGACGGTCGGCGGCTGGAAGCCGCGCACGGTCACCTGGATCTTCGCTCAGGGCGGCGGCGGCTTCGCGGCGGCCAACCTGATCGGCGAGTGGTCCGGCATCGGCATGTTCGGCGACTGGGTCTTGGAGCCCATCTCCGGGGTGCGGGAGCCGGCTGCGATCACCGCCGACCTGGCAACATGGCAGGTGAAGGGCGGCGTGCCGATGGGCACCATCGTGCACGAGCTCGGGCACGCGTTCGGACTTCATCATCCCGATCGTTACGAGGGAAAGTCGATCATGAAATGGCACGGCGACTATCCCGACACAGTTCTGCTCCCCCATGAGGTCATGATCCTGCGACACTCTCCGTTCTTTGTCAAGAACGCCTACGACGAGCAGGGGCCGTGGCTGGATTTCGAGAACAAGGACGTGATGAACTGGGGCGAGCGAGTGGTGCTGCGAGGCAAGCGCTTCCGAAAAGGTGTAAGGGTGGAGTTCATGGACGTGTCGCGTAGCCTCGTGCTGGAACCTGAGGTGCTGTCGGAGGCGGAGTTGCGGGTGGAGGTGCCTCGAGATTTGGGCCCCGGTTTCATTCGGGTGCTGGACGGCAAGCTTCGTTCGAACATCGTGCCAGTAAACTTCTACAAGCCGTAGACACCGGCCCGAACGCGAACCAGATGAAGACCCTGATCGAGGTGCCCGCCGACTCCGTCAAGGCCGAGGCCCTCAAGCTCGGCTTCGACTTGGTCGGTGTCTGCCGAGCCCAAGAGCCGCCGCACCTGGCTGCCTACGAAGACTGGATCGAGAAGGGCCGTCATGCATCGATGGATTATCTGCGGCGACACCTTCCGCTCAAGCGCCATCCGGATGCGCTCCTGCCAGGAGTGAAGACGATCATCGCGGTCGGCTTGAACTACAACCAGCCTCGGCCGCAAAACCCAAAGATCGCCCGCTACGCCCTCGGCCGCGACTATCACAAAGTCCTGCGCGGCAAGCTGTACAAGTTGAGTGCCAGGCTTGAACAAAACCATCCAGAGGCACGATTCCGAGCGTGCGTCGACTCCGCGCCGGTGATGGAGAGAGACTTCGCCCAGTTGGCCGGCCTGGGATGGTTCGGCAAGAACACGATGTTGATCAATTCCGCCCGCGGAAGCTGGTTCTTTCTCGGCCTGCTTCTCACGACGGTGCCGTTTGAAACCGACCTCCCGGCCAGTGGATCGTGCGGCACCTGCACCCGCTGCGTCGACGCCTGTCCCACGGGTGCGATCATCTTCGACGATGGTCGCTGGCAAATCGATGCCCGCCGGTGCATCAGTTACCAGACCATCGAGCACTCCGGCGCCCTCGAAGTCGACGCTCAAGGATGGGTGTTCGGCTGCGATGTGTGCCAAGAGGTCTGCCCGTTCAACCAGGCGCGGGCAAATCAACCGCTCAGGGCCGCTCCCACCCCGGAGCCCGAATTCCGCGCCACCCGCGCCTGGCCGCCACCAGAAGTCTTGGCCAGGCTCAGCTACGATGAGTGGGATCAACTCACCAGGGGGAGCGCGATCCGGCGGGCCGGCCATGAAGGACTGCGGAGGAACGCCGCTCAAGCGCTGGCGCAGGAGCCGGTCCAGCGATGAGGCAAATCCAGCGGATCGCCAGCTACGCGATCGTCGTCCGCGAGGGCAAGATCCTGTTGTGCCGAATCTCCAAGCAGCTGCCGGGCGACGTCGGACGCTGGACCCTCCCCGGCGGCGGCATCGACTTCGGCGAGCACCCTCAAAGCGCGGCCGTTCGGGAGGTTCGCGAGGAGACGGGCTATGGGGTGCGGCTGGCCGAGGTGCTGGCTGTCGACTCGGAGGTCTTCCACCACGAAGACCGCCAGGCCCAGGCGGTCCGCATCATCTACCGCGCAGAGATCGTCGAGGGCGATCTCGCCTCCGAGAGCCACGGCTCGACGGATCTTTGCGGATGGTTTACGGAAGAGGAGGCAAGACGGCTGCCGTTGGTGAACCTCGCCCGCCGCGGAATCGACCTCGCGTTCTGCCCACGCCCCAACTGAAGAGTGGCAGAATCGGCTCATGCTCGTCGAGTTTCCCTACGGCCATCGGTACCTCCTCTCGGCTCTCGCAGGCGCTCCGGAAGTCTTGAGCGCGCTTCTGAAGACGGTCCCGGCGTCGGCGCTCGACCACCGCTCCGATCCTGATCGCTTCACTCCGCGCGAAGTCCTGGCGCATCTGGCCGACTGGGAGGACGTGTACCGGGAACGGATCGAGAAGATGCTGGCTGAGGACCGTCCAGTGCTGCCGAACTACGATGAAGGCGCCTGGGCTGTCGAGCGGAGCTACGGGAGCCGCGATCCGGGACGTTCGCTAGCGGAGTTTCAGTCGAAGCGGCTCGCTCTGGTCCAGCGGCTCGACCAGCTCGATGACGAGGCATGGCAGCGCAGGGGGGTGAGGCCGGAGATCGGGGAACTTACCGTGGAGGCTCTCGTCTTCCTCATCGTGACCCATGACGCGTACCACCAGAGGCAACTGGCGGCTCCCCCTCTCTCAGCGGGAGAGAGGGCTGGGGGTTGAGGACGCTTGCTTTCGCTCACGGTGGTGCTCTTCCTCTCCCAGGACGCACCGGGAAAGCGCCACCTGATCCTGCCGGCTGACGTGCCGCCACCTTATCACACGCCCTCGCGCGGCAAGCAGGCTTCCTTCATCCGGGGCAAAGGCGACGCGCCGCTGAAGGCGCCGCCCGGCTTTCGGATCCAGGTCTTCGCCAGGGGGCTCCGCAGCCCGCGCAACCTCTACGCCCTGCCGAACGGGGATCTCTTGGTTACCGAGAGTTATCAGCACCGCATCCGACTGCTCCGCGACTCTGATGGCGACGGCCGCGCCGAAACCACCACCGTGTTCGCTTCCGGCCTGAGGCTCCCCTACGGCATCGCTCTGCGGGGAGACTGGCTCTACGTCGCGAACACCGACAGCCTCGTGCGATTCCGCTACACTCCTGGCGCACTCAAGGCGGGAGCGAAGGAGGCCCTGGTTCGCGGCATTCCCAGCAAGGGATGGAGGCAGCACTGGACCCGCAACATTGCATTCAGCCCCGACGGCTCCAAGCTGTACCTCAGCGTCGGCAGCGAGTCCAACAAGAGCCCGGAGGCGCCGCCCCGAGCGACGATTCAGGAGTACGACACGACGACCTGGCGGCCTCGAACCTTCGCCACTGGGTTGCGTAATCCCGTCGGCCTCGCCTTCCGCCCGGGCACCGGCGATCTTTGGACCACATGCGTCGAGCGGGATTACATGGGTGATCATTTCCCGCCCGAATTCGTGACCCGCGTGCGGCAGGGCGACTTCTTTGGCTGGCCCTGGTACGCAGTGGGCAACCGGCTCGACCCCCAGCTCGCCCGTCGCAACCCGCCCAAGAAGCCGGTAGCGATGCCGGACGTGCTGCTGCCCGCTCACTCGGTGCCCCTTGGGCTCGTCTTTTACCAGGGCTCGCTCTTCCCTTCCAGCTACCACGGGGATGCGTTCGTAGCCTTGAAGGGCGGGCGCAACAGCCTGGAACGACATGGCTACAAAGTCGTGCGCATTCGATTTGAAGACGGCAAGCTCGTTCACGGGTTTGAGGACTTCATCACCGGCTGGCTGCCCAGCCCGCGCAGCAACAGCGTTTGGGGGCAGCCGGTGGGGCTCGCGGTTGGTCGCTGGGGCGAGCTGTTCATCAGCGACGAGACCGGGCACAAGGTCTGGCGGGTGACGTTTGGCCGTGGTTGAGCAGTAACCGGCGGCTACGAGTAATACCGCCGCATCTGGGCGGCCAGCCCGTCCAGATCGGGAAAGAGTCGGCGCTCGTCGATCGCGCAGAGGTCGAGCTGGTCGCGAACACGGGCTACCGCCTCCTTGGGAATCACGTAGCGCGTCAGCGCTTCTCCCAGGCCCTCCTCCATCAGGAACTCGTCGATCGGCCTGGTCTTGTCCGAGCTGATCATGAAG
>DATLGQ010000287.1:0-6217 GCA_035540435.1 Fimbriimonadaceae bacterium | reverse complement strand
GTGGCGTTACAGCGACCGAAGCTTTCGCGCCATGGGCTACGACTCGTCATTCATCAGCATTTGGGCTAACGTCCGCTTCTGACTTCGCAAGAAGGCGACACATGAAAAGTTCACATCCAATCAAACGGTGGATACTCGGAGGAGCATCGATGCTCTCGGTGCTCGGAGGAGTCTTCGCCATGCAAAGCTGCGCCGGCGAGGGAGGCCCCATCGGCGGCACGCCAGGCACCGGCCCGGGCGTCACGCAGCAATTCCTCGCGCTCCTTCCCGTGGGCCAGCAGGGGGCGAGCTATGTCGGAACCAACCGCTGCGGCGATTGCCACAACGGTCAGACCGGCGGCGAGACGTTCCTGGCTCACTGGCAGGAGACGATGCACAAGACCGTGAACGTGGGCTGCGAGCAGTGCCACGGGCCGGGCAGCAATCATGCGTCCAACCCTGCGAAGACCAACATCCTGACCTACCCGAAGGTCGTCTCGTCAGTCGTTTGCGCCCAATGCCACGGCAAGATCTTCGACGAGTGGCAATTCTCGCAGCACAGCAAGCTGGTCCTGAGCCCGGTTCAGTCGGCTGCCCAGTCGCCCGCCGGCCAGAAGAACAGCCGCTGTATAGCGTGCCACAGCGGGCTCTTCAGAACTCAGACGGTGGAGGCAGGCATCAACGTGGCCACCATGCCGGACGCCGACATCCGGGCCCAAGCGGAGCACACCCTCAACGATGTGCCACACGTCGCGACCTGTGCGACCTGCCACGATCCGCATAAGAACACCGGCAAGCTCTCGGATAACGGCAAGGAAGTCCAGCTTCGAAGACAGGTGTTCAACGCGGACACGTCGCCGATCGCTCCGGGCACGAACGCCGCTTCCTTCACGAACTTCGACCACGTCTGCGCGCAATGTCACAACGGCCGGGGCACCAATCCGAGCGATACGGCGCTGACTTCGGGCACCGCTCGACCGAGCATGCATGACAGTAACCAGTACAACATGCTGATGGGCATCGGCGGCGTGGAGGGCGCCGGCAATCCGGCCGGCAACTCTGCCCATCGAAACATCGCCGGTCAGTGCTCGACCTGCCACATGCCTGACTCCAGGCACACCTTCACCGTGAGCTACGACCGGTCCTGCACTCCGTGCCACACGGCAGCGGATGCGGCGGCACGCGTGGTGGCGGTTCGGGGCGAGATCGTCAGCAGGCTCTACAACCTGCTGAACCGCCTGGAGGCTTGGTCCCAGCTCACCTTCGGCGACCCGGATCTCTGGGAGTACACCGCCACCATCACGGCGGAAGGCAAAACGCCTCCGAACCAGAGCCTGGTGCCGATCCAAGTGAAGCGGGCGCGACACAACTACTACTTCGTGTTGCGAGACGCCTGCTTCGGTCCCCACAATGCTCCGTACTCGAACCACCTGATCACGGTGGCCAACGAGAACCTCGACGCGATCAACGCGCCGAAGGTCGGGCCCAAGACCCGGGAGCCCAGCCACAGCCAGAAGATGCAAGTCTTCTACCGACAGCTCGAGACGCTCAAGCGCCTCACCCGGGAGGAAGGCCACTAGCCGACCTCACGTCTACGCCCCCTCCTCAAAGTGGTTCGTCTTTGGGGAGGGGGGTTGGGGGGTGGAGACACCCCGAATACCCGATACGCTCATGGACTCTCTACCCGCTCCTCTTCCGTCGCCCCCCGAGTGGTCGCTCCTGCTAGGCAGCGCCGGCCGCTTCTTCGTTTGGCTCGCCATCGCCGCGTTCATCGCTTCCGCAGCCGGCTGGCTGTTCAGCGCGAGGTGGCCCCGGCTCCAGCGCGTAGGCGCCTGGGGCTTCACAGCCGGCTGCACAGCGCTCTTTGTGGTCTTCGGAATCCTGGCCACCCTCTTCGTCACTAACCGGCTCGAATTCGAGTACGTGTGGGGCCACGGAGACAACGCCAATACCGTCCCCTATCGGATCGCCGGCATTTGGGCCGGCCAGCAGGGAAGCTTCCTTCTCTGGGCTTGCTGCGCCGGCCTCTTCGGCCTGCTGGCTGTTCGCGGCGCCGGCGTCTACCGACGCTGGTTCACCGTAGTCTATGCCGTCTTCCTCGGCGCGATCGCCGGCATCCTCAGCTACGAGACTCCCTTCAATCTGAACAGGGTGGAGGGGCAGCCGGTGGTACCCGTCGACGGCGTCGGCCTGTCACCTGCGCTCCAAAACTACTGGGTGACCATCCACCCACCCACCATTTTCCTTGGCTTCGGCGCCCTGACGGTGCTGGCGGCCTTCGCATTTGCGGCGTTGGCGAGCAATCGACTCGATGAGTGGGTGGTGAAAGTGCGGCCGTGGGCCATTCTCTCGGCCACCTTGGTCGGCGCCGGCTTGTGCATGGGCGGCTTCTGGGCGTACGAAACCCTCGGCTGGGGCGGATTCTGGATGTGGGACCCGGTTGAGAACGTCAGCTTCGTCCCCTGGATGGCCACGATAGCCCTCATCCACGGCATCATTGTGCAAGTCACTCGGAGGCGCTGGACCATCACCAACCTCCTCCTCGGCGGGCTGCCGTTTTTGCTCTTCGTCTACGGCACGTTCCTCACCCGATCGGGAGCCCTAAGCGAAACGAGCGTGCACAGTTTCGCCCAGATGGACCGGCTGGCTCACAAGCTCCTGCTGGGCTTCATGATCGCCTCCACGACCGGGTTCCTCGGCCTATGGGTCTGGCGGGCTTTCCAGTTCCGCAAGAGCGGCCTCGAACCCGACGCGCCGCCGCGAGGCTTCCACCGAGAGGGCTTCTACCGCTTCGGGACCGTGCTCCTCCTGGTGCTCGCGATTTGCACCGGCATCGGGATGAGCGTTCCGCTCTTCATGGCGATAGCCGGGCAGCAACCCCGCGTGGTCGAGGAGCACGTCTACCATCGGGCACTCGTGTGGTTCTTCGTGCCGCTGATGCTCGCCATGGCTGCCGGACCCTTGGTCGCCTGGCGCGGTATGGGTGCAAAGGAGTTCGCCAAACGCATCTATGGCGTGCTGTGCGTGACCATGATCCTCGTCGGCCTATCCATGGTCGCTGTTTCGCTCTCGCCATGGACTCGCGGCATCGGGCAGGGGAACAACGTGAACCTCCTGATGGGGCGCGAGATCGGCTTGGTGCCCTGGGTGCTGTTCCTGGCGGCCCTCTGCGTGGCCGTGGTTGTTGCCAACACCTGGCGGATCACCGAGTTGGTGAAGCGCTCCAAGATCAGCACCGCCGCCTTCCTGTCCCACGCCGGAGTGGCGCTGCTCATGCTGGGTCTTATCGTCTCGCGAGGCTTCGAGCGCAAGGAGCAGTTCTTCGTTCAGGATGGCAGGCCGGGACGTGGCATGGGTTATCTCGTGACCTACCAAGGCGCGACTGGCGACCTGTTCGACCGCAACAACAAGCTCCGGTTCGAGATGAGCGACTTCGCGCGAGAGGCCGAGATCCAGCACCTGGAAATGCGGGCCGAGAACCCCACCTCGACCACCACCGGTGCGGCGGAGCAGGCGCGGATGAAGGAACAGGCCGCCCAGCTGCGCAAGCAGCTTGAGGCCGACAAGACCCTCGCCAGCCCTGGCATGTACTACATCCGCCAGATGGACGACAAGCTCCAGACCATGGTGTGGCCCGACATCCTTCGGCACCCGTTCCACGACATCTACTTCGTCGTGCAAGCGCCTGTGACGGATGCCAGCGAGGAGATCCAGGCCATACCGGGCCAAGTCGTCAAAATGGATCGGCTCCGGGTGACCTACCTGGAACGGACGATGGAGGGGCACGCCGGGTCGAACGGCACCTTCTTCGGGGCGAAGCTGCTGGTTCAGGATGGCGAGAAGAGCTACGAGGTCCACCCGAAACTTGAACTGGCGCTGCACGGGACGGTCGAACATCCGGTGGAACTTGGCGAAGACTTCAACCTCCGGCTCAAGGGAATGGATGCCAGCAATGGCGGCGTGACGCTCCAGCTTCAGTTCGCGAAGGCGATCTTTCCGGTCGAGATCTACTTCAAGCCGCTCACGATCCTGGTATGGATCGGCACCGGGCTGATGATGTTCGCCGGATTCCTCTCGGCGTGGTACCGTCGGCCTCCGACCCGCCGCAAGGACGCCGGTGATGCCCTGACGATTCCCGAGTTGGAGCCGGAGGTAGCGGGGGCCCGGTAGCTCGCTAGCTGCAGCGGAACCTAGGCCCCCCGTTCGCAGGTGGCACGAACTCAGTCCCGGATCTGAATCGTGTCCACCGTGGAAGGCGCAGGTGAGGTGGGAAAAGAGCGCCCGGCGGTCTAACCAAAGTTTCGAACCAGCCGGGCTACGTCTCTCCTCTCCTTTCCGGCCACTGCATGGCAGCGGCCTTCGCATCTTCGGACCCCCACTGGGTGCGCACTGTTCCGCTGCATCGGACAGATAGGTCCTCTGGCCGTTGCTGCCTCTCTTTAGCGATTCAGCCACTCCGCAAGACGCGCCTGCGCGACGGGCGAGGCAAACGGGTCCCGTTCCAAGACCAGCGCACCGCCGCTGCTCGTGAAGACCCGCAGGGTGAGCTCGGCTCGCTGCTGACCCCGCTCTACCTCGACCCGGTAGGTCGAATCCGGGCGCAGCTTGGAGAAGGTCTCCTCGTCCAGTTCCTGACCATTGACGCTCAAAATGCGGTCCCCCACCCTTAGGCCCATTTCTTCGGCAGCCGGGGTGACCGTCTGCACGATGCGGTTGGTGAGTCGGTACCCCAGCGAGGGCGCCGAGATCGACCCGCCGCGCAGGCGGAGGCCGATCCCCTTCAGAACTTCATAGGGCAGCTCTTCGGTGGACTGGACCATGGCCTTGTAAAGCGCCGACAAATCCCGTCCGGCGACTTCGTTCAGTGCCTTCAAGACACCTTCTTCCTCATAGCCCGGCTTGGGAAGCTGATGACGCGGCATCATCAGACGAAACACATGGTCGAGGCTGCGCTGGCCGTTGGTCGCGCTCCGGATCGCCGCATCGAACAGCAGCCCCACCACCAGACCCTTGTTGTAATAGCTCAAGTCGCCCACGCCGAAGCCGCCGTTCTCCCAGGCTCGCAGCGACGTGTCTTCCAGCGTCAACTTCGTTCGGTTCATGCTGAACTGAAGCTCGCGTATCTGGTAGGTGAGCTGCTGCAGCAGCCAGTTCTCGTCGTTGAGGCCGCTCTGGTAGGCATGAAGCTGCGCGTAGTAGTCGGTCACCCCCTCCGCAAACCAGAGGTTTCGAGTGCGGACCGGCTGGGTGTAGTCGAAGGGACCCAGAACCTTTGGCCGGATGTGCTTCACGTTCCAAACGTGGAAGAACTCGTGCGTCACCAGCGAATCCATATCCAATGGGCGCGAGTTCGGTACCGCCAGCACCGTGCTCGCCCGATGTTCGAGGCCGCCGCCGAAGTTGCCGGTGGCCAGATGAACCAGGTACACGTACCGCTTGAAAGGGACCCCGCCCATCATCTTCGTCGCCGGAATCGTCAAGCGTCGAATGCGTTCCGTCTCCCCCTCCAGGTCCGGCGCATATTGCTGATTGGTCGAAACGAACACCACCTCGTAGGGCACCCCGTCGATGGCGAACTTGCGGCGCTCGAACAGCCCTAGCTGTAACGGGTGATCGATGAACTCATCGTAGTCGTTCGAGACGAGCGTGCCGTTAGGCTCCGACTCCAGGCCGGTGGCGACCTGCCACTTCTCGGGCAGGCGCAAACTGAGCCGCTGCTTTTCGAGCATGCGGGCGGGGGAGTAGACGAAGGCAGCGGGTCCATTGACGAAAACGGTGTGGGGCCGAACGCTGACCCCGAAGAAGCCGAGCCCGCCATCGTCGCCCAACACCCGGTAACTGAAGGTGATCGGTCCTTGCGCCGGGTTTTCGATCACCCAAGCGCGCGCATCTCGCTTCCCGACCTTCAGTTCTTTGCCGGACGCGTCGGTGGCCCGCACGTCGCTGATCTTGTTCTGGTAGTTCTGGATGAAGTAGAAGCCTGGACACCAAGCCGGAATCCGTAGCTCCTCCTGGGCCTTGGCATCGTCGAGCCGCAGACTGATTCGCACGCTCCGCGCCGGGAGATCGGGGGTGAGGGTGTAGTGGACGTCGCCCTGCGCGAACGCCGGCAGTGCCGCCAGGATCGGGAGAAGCCATTTCATGGAGTGGTTCTTTATACTCCGACGGGTCGCAAGATGACGCCGCTGCCCAGCCCATGGCTCGGGCTGCGAGATCGCGGGCCACGGGGGCGGGGAAG
>DATLGQ010000286.1:0-16689 GCA_035540435.1 Fimbriimonadaceae bacterium | reverse complement strand
GGTCGTGTCAGCCGGCGTTTTCGAGGGCGCTTTCCTGGAAGACATGACGCCGGCGTTCTGGGACCGGACGATGTCGATCAACCTTCGCGGGACTTTTCTTGCTGTGCAAGCCGCCGCCCTGCGAATGCGGGCGCATGACCGCGGGGGCAGTATCGTCATCTACACCTCCACCGCCGGCCAGCGCGGCTCCGCGGAGTTCTCCGCCTACGCCACGTCCAAGGCGGGCCAGATCATGTTCATGCGCTCGATGGCGAAGGAGCTTGCGCCGGATCGGATCCGGGTCAACTGCATCGCTCCGGCTTGGACGGACACCGACATGGCCGCGCCAAGTCTCGACGCTTTGGGTCGGGAGACCGTCGCAACCGGCTTCCCTCTCGGCCGGATTGGGTTGCCGGAGGACGTGGCCGGAGCGACTTGCTTTCTACTGTCGGACCTGGCCGCCTTCATCACGGGCAGCACCATCACGGTCGACGGCGGCATGGACATGCGCGGCTGACACGGCTAGACTGATTCTGGTGTTGCGGCACGTCTCCCTTATCCTGGTGCTCCTCTTTGGCGCTTGGGCCCTGTGGCCCCGGGAGGCCCCACAGGACGAAGGCGCGCCGGCTGGCGGCGCCACCGGAGGAGCCCCCCGAAAGTACACCATCCGCTTCGCGCCGGGCATCTATATGCCAGGGCGGCGGCCCATGGATCTGGGTCAACCGCTCAAAGCACTAGCCGAGGTTGCCGCCGAATTCGAGGCGCTCCATCCCGACACCCGGATCGAGTTCACCGAAGCCCCGGTGAACTCCCGCGAGTATCTGGTCACCCAGCTCTCTGCCGGTCAAGCGCCGGACATCCTGAACGTGAACGTCGAGGATGTTTGGCAGGATGTACAGAAGGGGTGGTACGTGGCGCTCGACCCCTATCTGGAGGCTCCCAACCCGTTCGTGTCGACGGGCGAACTCGGCAGCCGACAATGGTGGGACCTCTTCAAGTATCAGGGCATCAGCCGCGGCAAGGCAGCGCCAGACGGCAAGATGTATTGCATCACGCTCGATATGGTCGAGACGGGCATCTTCTACAACAAGGACATCTTTCGGCGGCTCGGGCTATCGCCTCCCCGCGACTGGGCCGACTTCGAGCGCATCCAGATGCGCATCCAAGAAGCGGGCATTACCTCCATGCTGGTCGGGGTCTCGGAGCTGTCCGACTGGGGCGTCGACCTCATGTTCGACCAGATGTACGCGCCCATCCTGTCCGGCATCGACCTGGCGCAGGATCCGGTTCGAGAGGTGTACCTCGACGGCTACCTCGACTGGGATGAGATCGCCTTCCTCAACACCAAAGGGTTCTTCACACGCCGGGATCCCCGGTACGTCGAAACCTTCCGGCTGCTCAAGTCGTGGCGGAGGTTTTTCGCCAAGACTCTGGGAGGCGTGGACATGCTGCGCAACTTCGTGACCCGGAAGGGCGCCATGTACTGGTCCGGCAGTTGGACCGTCAACCGCCTCGAAAGGGATCCGGATGTCGGCTTTGAGTGGGGCGTCTTCTACCTGCCCGCGGTCACCAAGGAGACCCACCCGTACGCTGACGGCCACCCCATGGTCGTGATCGGCGGCTCGGGAACCCAGCTCGAATTGACCAACAGCGCGTTCAGCGACACCGGCGACCCCGCCTCATCGACGAAGTTGAAGCGCTGCGTGGCCTTCCTCCAGTTCCTGACCCTTCCGAAGAACACCCAGAAGGTGGTGAACGAGATCCTGGCGTTTCTGCCCAATGTGGTTGGAGCGGAGCCCCGCACGGAGCTGCTGCCGTTCCACGAGATCCTCCAGCGCCGTTACACCACGACCAAGTGGACCTACACCTTTGATTTGAGATTCAACGAGATCATGCGTAGAATGCTCGACCTCTATCTCAACGATGGGATCGACGAGAGCGAGTTTATGAGGTGGATGGAGTCCAATGTGCGCTCCGCCTCCCAGACCATCGTGCGCCGCAAGCGGTTGGACCTATCCAAATTCGAAGCGAGATGGCGGGAGCTGGCGCCGGTTCGCGAGCGAATGCAGGGGCTCCCGGCGGCCCCATGAAAACCCGCGGCATCACGCCCTACATGCTGCTTCTGCCCACGTTCGGGCTGCTGGCCGTGTTCAGCCTGGTGCCCTTCCTGTGGGCCTTCGCCACGAGCTTCTACGAATACGAGGTGGGAGGCGACTCTCGCTACGTCGGACTGGCGAACTATGTCGAATACCTTTCGGACCCCACGTTGCTGACCAGCTTCCGGAACCTGCTCTTCTTGACCGTCTTTGGGATCTTGGTGACGTGGACCGCGCCGCTCGTCGTGGCGAAGCTCATCTTTTCCCTCTCGTCCGAAAGAGCTCGCTACCTCTACCGGGTGCTGTTCCTCATCCCCATCGTGGTTCCAGGGGTCGCCGGGATCATGATCTGGCAGGGCATGATCTACGGCGACACAGGCTTCCTGAATGAGGTCCTCAGGCTTATCGGGCGAGAGGATCTGACCCAGGGCTGGCTCACGAATCCCAGGACCGTGCTTTGGGCGGTTGCTTTCATTGGCTTTCCCTTCGCGGGCGGCATCAACATCCTCATCTACTACGCGGGCCTCAGCAACATTCCCGAGAGTGTCCACGAGGCAGCCGAGCTGGACGGCGCCCGCGGCATCGGCAAGTTCTTCGCGATCGACGTCCCGCTGGTCATGAGCCAGATCAAGCTGCTGACGATCCTCACCATCATCGGCACCGTGCAGGGCTTTGAGGGCATGTTCATCCTCACCAAAGGGGGCCCCGGCTTCGAATCGATGGTGCCGGGGCTCTGGATGTACATGAACGCGTTCACCTTCCAGCGCATGGGTTACGCGTGCGCGATCGGCGTCCTACTGTTCCTGCTCATCCTGACCTTGACCATCCTCAACCTCCGGTACTTCAAGTCGAGCGAGGAGCTCAAGGCCGAGGGTTAAGTTCGGATGAGCACCTTGTATTGATAGATCACGTCCTTCTTCTGCCCCGCCGGCACGTCGACGGTCCACACCAGTCGAACCCTCGGATTCACCGCGCGGAGGCCCTTCGCCATCTTAACGATCATCGGGTCGTGATCGGCCGACACCAGCTCACCGGAAAGCAACTTCGTGATCCGCAACTTGATGGCCTCGCTCTTGTGGTTCCGCACGCTGATGGTGCCCTTCAGGGTGATCTCATCAAATGGGTAGTTGCCAACGCCTCCGTACGGCAACGAGCGCCGCTCCCGGCCCACCTCCTCCTCGAGGGATTCGGCCGCAACATCGAGAGCTTTCGTGATCTTCAGGGTGGTCTCAGCACCCGGGCTCGTGTAGGTCAGGATGTCCTGGCCCAAGATCTCGCCGTCCTTGGTGGTGATCGCCGCAGCCGTCGTCAGCGGCTGCTTGCTGTTGTTCTTGAACTTGAGGCTGTGCCACACCTCGGCGGGGCGCTCCGTCTGCTGAGGACGATACTGGTCGCCTTGGACGTCGTCAGGGATGCTCCATTCGTACAGATGCTCGAAGTCGGATGCAAAGTTGAAGAGCACGTAATACCCGCGCTCACCCTTCTTGAGGGTGAGACGCGGAAGCGTGTAGAAGAACAAGTCCTCGGACTGGATGCCCGACATGGTGCTGGTGTCGAACGCCGCGCTGAAGGATTCCCCCATGCGGCCGAACGCCACGTTCTGCTGCATCAAGGCTCCCGGCGCATCGCGAAACTGTCCGGGAGCGCCCATGTTCATCAGCGCCATCGTGAACTGGTCGACCGAGTTGCTCAGGGTGAACGGGTCGAGCACACCGATGAACGGCATGTTGGGAAAGCCGGTGATCAGCCTGACCTCGATGCCGTTCAAATCGGCAAGGTCGTTCATGATCGTGGCCTTGGAGGTCAGATCCAGCTTCGGGTTGGTGATATCTGCCGCGTATGCCGGCGCCCAAGTGAGACCGCGCTCCAGAGCGAGGATGTAGACCTTGGCGCCGGCGGGAGCTTCTGCCCGAATCCGATAGGCCTTACTGGTGGTCTTGACTGACGTCTTCCACACCAAGTCCTTGCCGGCGGTGATGCTGGTGACGGCTCCTTTCGCGTAGGCGCTGACGCCCTGTGCCGATTCAAGGATGACGATCGAGCCCGTTGCGCTGAGGATCCGCCCAACCACTTCCTTGTCGCCCATTCGAAGCCGAACCGTCTTGCCGACATTGGCACTGATGATTTCGTCGAGTGACTTGGCGTTGCTCGTCTGCTCCGAGGTGATGCTAGTGCCGACCACCTCGCGGAGCCGGACACCGGGGCTGGCGGTGACCCACAGGGTCCCCAGCGCCCCCTGCGGGATGTTCGAGATGATGGTCTCACCGTTTGCGAGTGGCGCCTCCCGCACCAGCACGGCGTATCCGTTCTTGAACAGAGAGGCCGAAACGACTTTCGCCTCCACCGGTGCGACCACCGCTCCCGCACACAACGAAAGCAATACGTTCGAGATCATGCAACCCTCCGCAGTCCTCTGGCTCTTGACGTTTAGCGTCAGCTAGAGCTTCGACGTTCTGAACCTGCTAGAGTTTGATGCGTGAGACGCCGCCGGGCTCGCAACGATCTGGTGATTCATGGTCTTTTGATCGCGATCCTGTCGTTGACTTTGCTGCCCTTCGTGTTCGTGCTGAACAATTCCCTGCGCACCAATTCGGAAATGAACCACTCGTTCTTCGGCATGCCTGCAGCGGCGGTCGAAGGCGTCTCAGTTGTGAGCGACGCCTTATCTGGGCGGCGGGCGTTCGCGGTTGCAGAGAGCTCGGAGAAGGGGTCGGTTCGCGAGCAGGTCGCGTTCGGCGAGGCGCTAAGAAGGATCGGCACGAGACTCACCCAAGGCTACAGCTATGCCTGGGAGGTTCTCCGCCCCTACACCCTCAACACGATCATCGTGTGCCTGGCCACCGTTTTCGGCGTGGTTCTGATCGGATCCATTTCCGCCTATGTCTTTTCCAGATGCCGGTTCCGGGGCCGCAACGTGCTCTTCTTGGCCGTGCTGGCGTTTATGATGATCCCTGGCGTGCTGACCCTGGTCCCGAGCTTCATGTGGGTTAAGCAGCTCGGCCTGCTGAACTCGAAGTGGGTGTTGATCCTGCCCTACGTCGCGGGCGGCCAGGTGTTTGCCATCTTCCTCTTCAAGAGCTTCTTCGATGGGCTGCCCGGAGAGCTGTTCGAATCCGCCCGCCTGGATGGGGCGAGTCACCTGCGCCTGTACTGGAACTTGGTTCTGCCTTTGTCGAGGCCGATCATCTCCGTGGTGGCGATCGTCAACATCCTCGGCACCTGGAACAACTTCCTCTGGCCCTTCATCACGAACTCGGACGCCCGTCATCATGTCGTGTCGTCGGGCCTCTATTTGATGGGTCAGAGCACCGTCGCCGCCAACTACGCCACCATGTTCGCCGCGTACGTGCTGGCCAGCATCCCCTTGCTGATCCTGTTCCTCTACGCCACCAAGCCCTTTATGGCGGGCGTGACCAGCGGCGCTTTCAAAGCATGAGAACAAGAAGCTGGCGCGAATCGCCTGATAGAACGTGCACGTCCAGCCGAAAGCTGTTGTATCCTGGTAAAAATGCTAGGTCAACGCAGCAGATTCTGCCCGGTCTGCTTCAGGAGCTACCCTGAGTCCGAGACCCAGTGCCGAGCCGATGGCGCGGAGCTTCTGAGCGTCTTCAGCAACGAACGGTCTACGCCTGCGCCCGCGGAATCCACGGCGAATGCACGGGCAGCCGCCGCGGTTGCGGAACCACCCGTGTCCAGCAGCACGACTCCCAGCGTCGACAAGCCGACGCCCGAGAATCGGGCCGAACGGATTCGACGAGCGCTGGAGTCCGCGCCCCAGCCCCTTCCGCCATTCCCAGAGAAACCTCGAGTGCGCTCCGGCATCGGCAAGAGGCGCAACGATCTCGTTGCGGGCGGCATCGCGTTCTCGGCCGTGGTTGCGATCGTCGTCCCCGGGCTCCTGTATCTCAGGCCCGCCGCTCCCTCCGAGATGGAAACCGCCGAGCAAACCATTCTGGCTGGAATGCCATCGGCTTCCGCCCAGAATCCGCCGCTCGAGCAGGCCGAAGGCTTGCTGCCAGAGGTGCCGGCGCCTGTGCCGAGGGAGCCGGAGGACGCCACGCTCGCGATGTCGCCGGAACCCATTGCCGAGCCAGCGGCAACCGAAGCGGCTGATCCCAATCTGAGGTTCGCTGAGCTCCAGATGCAGGCCAGCCTGCACATGAGAGCCTTCGAGGAGAGCTTCAAGCGCTGGGTGGCCAGGCAGACGCCGGAGTCGGTCGAGGCCATGCGGAAAGCCACGCACGGGCTCGATGCCCAGATTGTCGCCGCCCGGGAAGAGTATCAGGGCCACGCGATGCTCTGGAGAGCGCACTACCACTTGCAGCGCGCGCTCATCCTCAATGCGACCGGGCCGCGCGAGCAGATTTTGCCGGCTATGAAGTCCGCCCTGAAGATGTTCCGTCTCGTACAAGAAAGTGGCGACGAAGCAGCGATAGCGGACCTTCCCCAGAGCCTCGCCAACGCCAGCGGGACCTACAAGTTCGTGTTCGGCACGAACGTCGACCCGCTCTTCGAGCCGATGGTCGCATCGGCCCCGGGCGCGCCATGATTGGGCTGCTGTTGGCGGCGGCCACGCTTCAGACGGGATTCGATCCGAGCCGGCTGGGATTGAAGAACCCAAGCCTCGAGCGACGCGCTTCTGTCGAGGCTATCCGTAGCAGGACGACCCGGGCGCGAGCCAGACGAAGCCCGCCGATCCGACGTCTGGCGGCACCGGCCTCTGTGCCGACGGCGAAGGCGCCGCCCAGATCGATGCTCTATGAAGCGATGGTCCCAATCGCTCTAGAAGACGGGGCTCAGGCTCGGGAACTCCCATCCGTCAAGTGGACGTGGTACGCGGTCGTGGGAGAGAAGGCCTATGCCAAGCGAGGCGGAACCTTGAAACTTCCTTCCGAACACGGGCTCGTCCTCAGCGAAGTCGAGGCGCGTCCGAGCTTCATCCACTGGCAGGTGGAGAGCCCCGAGTGGGAGGTGACCGATCAAAGCCTCTACACCGAGTTGCCGGATGCGATCGGGCAGAAGTCGGCGGAGGGCGCCTGGAAGAGCGGAACGCTATGGGCAGCCACGCGTCCGGTGCTGGTGCGGCGCACGGTTGTCGATGTGTGGCTGCGTGGGCTGCCGGAGGGAGCCGCTATCCGAGCCGGCGAGCAATTGCTGCGACGGGATTCCACTCGGTCAGACCGGGTGGAGGTTCGGCTGCCTCGAGCCTTCGCGGAGGCGCAGGGCGCAGCGCTGCTGGTCGAGCATCAGGACGACTCGGTGCGCAAGGTGCTGGAGCTGCCGCTGCGAGACCTGCTCGGCAAGCCCAACGCATATCGGCCGCTCGAACTCGTGGCGGTCGAGAGGATGTGGCGGCTCGACGGACTGCCCAAACTGCAGGTACCCGCTATGGAACTCCTGGACCGCGTCGAACCAAAACGGCTGCGCCTCGACCACCTCGTGCGGGGCGACGACGTGCTGAAAGTGCTAGGTGAACCGGATTCCGACACACCCGATCGAGGGCGAGGCACGTATGGGTTCTCCGATGGAGCGAGGAACTGGTACTACCGTGAAACAGGCGTCGAGCTCAAGCTTCGCAGGGTGTACCTGGCGAATGGCACGATCGATCTCGTCCTGGAGCGCCTGAGCCTGACGAAGCCGGAGTCCGGCGACGTGGGTGGCGTCCGTGCCGGCGACGCGGCGAGTCGGGCGATCGAGCGCTTCGGCGGAGGCGAGGTCATTTCCGGGTTTGGCTTTGAGAGCCCCGGCTTCAGTTCCTATCTGGGCGGCGGCCTGGCGGTGGTCGAGGACGTGCACTCTGGCCGGATCGAGCGTATCGAGATCCGGCGGCCACTCGCCTATCTGCGGCAAGGGCTGGCGCCGACTCGCTTGTCCGATCCCGCCATGGCGCGGGTGGTGTCGATCAACTACCGCACCGGGGAAGTGACTCTCGAACTGGGGCTGAATTCACCGGCGAAGATCGGGCAGCAGTTCACGCTCTTCAACATAGACGTGCCGGCAATCCCCTACCACGAGTTTGGAGAGGACGTCTTCGCCCAAGTGACGTCGCAGGATGGGCCGCTGGCCGTCTGCCGGCTGGTGCTGGGCAAGGGGTCGCTGGCGCGCGAGCTTGGGCAGGAAAGGGCGCGGGCCGCCGTCAAGCTGATCTTGCACCCGGTGACCGGCTTCGCTTACGCCGTCATGCGGAGTCCCTAGCGCCAGACACGCCGAAGGGAGCGAGGGAGGGCCGACTTGTCGCCGCTCCGCCATTTCAGTCTGCGCCCCAGCGGCAAGACAGGTAGCCGCAGGTCTTCAGCCTGCGGTGTATTCGACGCGCCCCACGGTATAATTCTCACTCGTTCCTGGGGAGTTGCCCGAGTGGCCAATGGGAACAGACTGTAAATCTGTCGGCGAATGCCTTCGTAGGTTCGAATCCTACACTCCCCACCACTCTTCAACCCTGGGACCTGCGCCCCGACCACGGGGTAAACCGTTGCCCAATGCACCAGCCCACGTTCGAGCGCATTCGCGTCCGGTATGGCGAGACCGATCAGATGGGCCACGCCTACTACGCGAACTACCTCTTCTGGTTCGAGCAAGCACGAGCCGCTTGGTGTAGGGATCGGGGTTTTACCTACAAGGGCTTGGAGGAGCGGGGTCTGTTCCTGCCCGTGGTGGAGGTACACGTCCGCTACAAGGGCATGGTCCACTACGACGACTGGATCACGGTCAAGGTGTGGATGGGAGAGGTGCGCCGGGCCGCGATGCGCTTCGACTACGAGATCGTCAACGAGACAAGTCGGCAGATCGTGACGCAAGGCTACACCTGGCACATCATGATGGGCTCCGAGCAACGAGCAGTGACGATCCCGGAGGACGTGCGCGGGCTCCTCGAACGGAATCCGGCCGACTACGAGACGCTCCCCTAGATCTCGCCGGCGATCCTCGTCAGGTCGCTCCAGGCGCTGTGCAGGTCGGGGAGGAGGGGGGACTGCACGCGGGCGATCCCAATCAGGTCGAGGTCGATCTCTGCCAATAGCAGGTGATCCTCTCCAACCGGCCCCTCGGCCACGATCCGTCCGAACGGATCCAGAATCATGCTGCCGCCAATGAAGCCCTTCCCGCCTTCGAATCCCGTGAGTTGGCAATTCGCGCAGTAAACGCCATGCTCCTCGCACAGCGCGCGCAGCATCCGGCGGTATCGGTTGTGGTTCTCGATACCGTCACCGGCGAATCCGCGAGCCGGTGAGGCGCTCGGAACGAGAATCATCTGCGCCCCCTTCAAAGCCGCTAGCGCGGGCATGATGGAATGCCAGACGTCCTCGCAGATCAGGAGCCCGATTCGGCCAAAGCGGCTGTCGAAAACCCCAAGCTCACGGCCCCGGGTCGCGAACCGCTCCTCGTCGAAGACCCCATAGGTCGGCAGGAAGAACTTCCGGTACACATGCACGACGCGCCGTTCCGGAATCGAAAGGTAGGCGGCCGAATTGTGGAGGGTCCCATTGGCGGACTCGTAAAAGCCCACGACCAGGTCCAAATCGAGCGACTCTAGCCGGGCGCACATCTCATCCAGCAGTTGCTGAGAGCTCATCGCCGACTCCGCCACCCCGCCCTCTAGGAAGTACCCGCTCGTGGAGGTCTCCGGCGTGACGACCAGGCGAGCCCCCTCCCCGTGCGCCTGCCGGGCCAGATCGGCGATCCGATCCAGGTTCTGGCTCACCTCCGCCTTCAGCGGCGCAAACTGGGCGCAGGCGAGCGTGAGTCGCATGGCGAGATTGTACCGACGGTCCAGCGCCTGCTCTGTCTCGAGAGTGTCCGGTGACAGCCGAGGACACCCAACCTACCGCTCGTTGCCCCACAGCGGGCCGCCGCCCATCTTCTCGCGCCACGCATCACGCCAACGATGAACGTCCACCGTGGAAATCATCGGACGTGGCTTGCGCGCCGCGGCCGCCGGCAAGGAAGGAAAAGGCGCGGAGGGCATGGTCTGATACCAATACGCCACGCTCGCCATCTCCAGCGTCAGCACGTTCGCGTGTCCCGCCTCGATCGAAGCTCGCAGCGACTTCTTGAACCGGATCGGGTCCTCCAGATGGAACCGATAGCAGTGCACTTTGCCCAGCCAGCCGAATAGGGGGTCGGTGTTCGCCTCCCGCGCGGGCGCCCTCGCGGTGCCGAAGTAAGGGTGCAGGTAGTGCTCGTCCGGCGACCAAGACTGGTTGAAGTAGTCCTCGGTGCCCGTTCCGTGCGCGCTACCTGGCCATGGCTCCCCATCGACCAGAAACATGTCGTCGCCCTCGCCATACCAGATAGGCGTCGGGCAGTGGCAATAGTAGTTGACACCTACGTAGTGGCCTTCGCCGGAGACCTCGCAGAACAGATAGTTGTTGGCATCGCTGGGGTTCTTGGGCGTCTCCCCGAGCACCCCCCATTCGTTCTCGCGATCGCCAAAGCTGGACTCGGGCTTCGTGAGCTCCTGGTTGTACCAGGCGTGGAACCGGGCGGCCGAGTCGGGGATCGAGGCATGCTCTTCGTAATCCACGTAGTAGTAGAACGCGCCGCACTCGACCTCCCCCTGGTTCTCAACCGTGATCCGGGCGCCGCGGCCATACGGCATCGGGAAGTAGCACACGAGCGCGTTGCCCTTGCGCGGCGCCGCTGCCAGCGGCAGGCTCGCGAAACGATAGGACTCGCCCCAGCCCTGCCCAAAGAAGTCGCCGATGGGGCTCTCCACCGACGGATGCTCCTGCCCGTCCCAGTACATCCGCAGCACGAGGTTTTTCCTCGCCAGGTCGTCCTTCGAAGAGATCGTAATCCAGATGTGCTTGACGATCCCGGCACCCTCCATCTCTGCCAGCGTGATCGTCTCCCCCGGCCCGATCTTTGTATGGTCGGCGTTGCCGCCGGAGCGGTCGTAACTGGAGATTCGCCTGCTGCGGGCGTCAACGAGGGTGGCGATGTCGGCGAGAGGGCCCCTGCTCATGCCGGTGAGCTTACCAATCAGGCACAAGCTACTCTAACCTGGCGGACGATTTCAGCCGATGAACGTAAGGTCGATGACTTGGGGATACTCTCACGTTTGGCCCGGGCAGTTCCTCGACCTGGATGCAGAGCCCTGGATCGCCAAGCTCAAGTTCCTGGCGAGGCACGGCTTCAAGCACACCGTCATTTCCCTTCGCGATCTGGCGGACATGCCGGAAAAGCTCCGCACGTGTGTCCACGCCGAACTGCAAAGACTCGACCTCGCGCTGGTGGTCCACATCGGCCTCGATTGGTTCGCACCGCCGGAAGCGGCGCTCGAGCAAATCCAGTCGACCAAGGAACTGCTGCCCCGGCTGGTCAAGGTGGCACGAGCCCCGCTGTGCGTCGCGCAGGTCGACCGGTACCACCGCTTCTGCCGGGAGCCCAGCCTCGACCACCAGCTCACCACCCTGTCCACCGCCCTGGCCCCCTTATCCAAGGTATGTCAGAAGCTGGGAGCTCCTCTGGCGGTGGAAAACGGAGGGCGCTACCGGACCATCGATCTGGTGAGGCTTTGCGAAGCCACTCCGCATCTGGGCATCTTCCTCGACACCGGCGACTGCGCTTTGGTCGGGGAGACGCCCGTGCAGGCCTGCGCCATCGCGGCCCCCAAGCTGCTGGGTTTCCGCCTCAAGGATCAGAGGCTGACGCCGCGTCCTTGCGCCCATCCGCCCACTCTGGAGATGCATGACGCGCCGGCGGGCGAAGGCGACTTGGAGTTGACCGCGTGCTTCGAGCAGATCCGCACAGGCTGTCCCCACTTTGGCAAGCTGCTGATGGAAGTTGGGCTGGTGCCGCACGATTTTTCGGGAGACGAGCCGCTGCGGGAGTTGGAGCGCACGCTCCAGTTTTTGCGTCGCCTGGAGCCGGCCGCCGGCCTCCAGCGGAGACGTTCCTCCGCGCGCTCTGCAGCCTAGCCCTGTGGGGGTTCGACCCTCTCCTCATGCAGGACACCCGGAGGGGAGAACTCGTTCAGGCGGCGTGGTCGAGCCTGCCCGGCTGCACTTGGTTGCGTGTCATCTTGAGGATGACGAGATGCATCCAGACTAGGCAGACGATGGTGAGCACGGCCAGGAACAGCCAGCAACTGGTCCAGAGGCCGGTGGCCTTGAGCATGTAGCCGAAGATGATGGGGCAGAAGAAGCCTCCGAGACCCCCGATGACGCCGACGATGCCTCCCACCACTCCCACGTCGTTGGGGAAGTACTCCGGGATGTGCTTGTACACGGCGGCCTTGCCGATGCCCATCATGATGCCGGCCAGAAACACCAGCCCCGTGAAGATCCAGACGTTCGCCTGGAAGAAGACGTGGGTGGTGCCACGGGCGATCAACTCCTTCTTGGCCACCCGCTGGCCCACCTGGACGATCGGCTCCTGCCATGAAGTGAACTGGGGGAGCACGAGGGTTTGGGTATCTCGAACAACGGGAGGCGCGCCTTCTTGAAGCGGGTACGTCCGATCGTCCACCGTGACCGCGGAAGGGGACACGGCGGAGACGGTGCCGGCGCGATCCGATTGAATTCCCTCGCCGGGTGACGTGATCTCCATCCTCGGCGCGACGAGGAGGATGAAGAAGAGCGCGCAGGAGCTGAGCACCCAATACATGGTGGCGCGGGCGCCGAACTTGTCGCTGGCCCAGCCTCCGAGCGCCCGAATGACGCCGCTGGGCAGTGAGAAGATCGAGGCCATGAAGCCGGCCATCGCCAGCGACATGCCATAGACGTTCAGGTAGTACGGAACCAGCCACTGGGCGAGCGCCACGAACGCCCCAAACACCACGAAGTAGTACAATCCGAAGCGCCACACCCGTATGTCCCGGAGGGGCCGCAACATCTGCCGCAACCCCTTCTGATTGGCTTCCGCGACCTTCCTGTTGGTGGTGAGCAGCGCGAAGATGATGCACATCAGGGTCAAAGCGCCGGCGTAGAGCAGGGGAAGCTGTCGCCAGCCTTCGGGACGGGCACCGTTGTCCGTGAAGCTCGCAAGCAGGTGGGGCGCCCCAAGCGTGGTGAGCGCGGAGCCGGCGTTGCCCATTCCGAAAATCCCGAGCGCAGTGCCCTGCTTCTCCTTCGGAAACCACAGCGACGTATAAGCGATGCCTACCGCAAACCCCGCGCCGCTCAGCCCGAACGCCAATCCCGTCAGCATGAGGCCGGTAAAGCTGGAGACGAAGCTGGTGGCAACCAGCCCCAAAGCCGAAAGCAGCATCACCCCGATGAAGACCGGCTTGCCGCCGAGCTTGTCGGTGAGAACTCCGACGGGCAGCCTCATGATCGAGCCGGTGAGAATGGGGATTCCAATCAACCACCCCATCTGCGCCTTGTCGATTTCGAGAATCCGATGATCGACCAAGAACGCGATCAGCACGCCGTACATGGTCCACACCGCGAAGCACACGGTGAACGCCAGCGTGTTCATCAGCAGGATCCTTCTGCCCGAGTTCGCCACGCTCCTATTTGACCCAAAGCAACGGCTGCTCGGCTATGACGCCGCTCATAGGCCCCCCTTTGTCGTCCAGGCTGAGTCTGCCGGATAGTGAGGGGACCGTGACCGAGAACTATTGGGCTGCGGCGAGAGGGGTTCCCTTAGCCAGGCCGGGAACAGCGTGGCGTGTTGGCATTTGCCCTATCATCAGGCGGCTTCGGCTCTAGCGCTGAGGGTCATGGTGCGGGCGAAGGCAACACTCGTACCGCTCAACTATTGGGAGGGAACAGAGCGTAGAATCAAGCGAGAGATGGCCAAACTCCCCGTCCCCCTCGCCAGCCTCACCGACCAGTTCGGACCCCACCTCAACCACGAGCCGCCCGGCGGGTGGCGCGGACGGGGCGAACCGGAGAAGCTGGTCAAAACCCATTGCTGCTTTTGCGGGCAAGGCTGTGGAATCCAGCTCAAGGTGCGGGACAACAAGGTCATTGGCTTCGAGCCTTGGGAAGAGTTCCCATTTAACAAAGGAAAGCTCTGCCCGAAGGGCGTGAAGCGCTACATGCAGGACAACCATCCGGATCGGCTGCTCGCGCCCATGAAGCGGGTGGAAGGACGCGGATTCGTACCCATCTCCTGGGAAGAAGCCCTCTCGACCACGGTGCGCGAGATTCAGCGGGTTCAGGAGAAGTACGGCAAAGACTCGGTGGCCGTGCTTTCGGGAGTCTCGCTCACGAACGAGAAGAGCTATCTGATGGGCAAGTTCGCGCGGCTCGGCTTGCAGACCAAGGAACTTGACTATAACGGCCGCCTCTGCATGGTCTCGGCTGGGGCGGGCAACAAAAAAGCCTTCGGGATGGATCGCGCTGCGAACTCCTGGGAGGACATCCTGCACGCGGAAGTCGTCCTTTGCGCCGGCACGAATGTCGCCGAATGCTCGCCGATCACGACCGACTACATTTGGCGAGCGCGTGACAAAGGCGGCAAGCTGATCATGGTCGACCCCCGGGTCACGCCTCTCGCGCGCACATGCGAGCTGCATCTTCCGGTCCGCCCCGGTACCGACTCGGCCCTCTTCAACGCGATGCTGCGGGTAATGATTGAAGAGAGTCTCGTTAACCGTGAGTTCATCCAGCAATACACGAGCGGGTGGGAAGACACGGAGAGCGCCGCCCTGCAGATGCCGCTCGAAGAGGCGAGCCGCCTAACCGGTGTCGAGCTCGAAGATATCGTCAAGGCAGCGCGGATGTGGGGCGAAGCCAACACCTCCTTCCTACTGCACGCGCGGGGCATCGAGCACCACACGAAAGGCGTCGACAACGTCGTCTCCTGCATCAACCTCGTGCTGGCGACCGGCCGAATCGGGCGTCGAGGCTGCGGGTACGGGACGATCACCGGCCAGGGAAACGGCCAAGGTGGGCGCGAGCACGGCCACAAATGCGACCAACTACCCGGCAACCGCGACATCGAGAACCCGGAGCACCGGGCCTATATCTGTTCGGTCTGGGGCTGCACCGACGAGGAGCTGCCAGGCAAGGGTCACCCGGCGCCTGAGATCATGGAGCTCATTCATGCAGGTGAGATCAAGGCACTGCTATCGATCTGCTTCAACCCACTCGTATCCCTGCCGGACGCCAACTTCACCAGAGAGGCGCTGGAGCGACTCGAGCACTATACGGCGATCGACTTCTTCCTGAACGAGACCGCACACCACGCCGACATCGTCCTCGCGGGATCGCTGCACGAGGAGGAGGAGGGTACGGTGACCAACGCCGAGGGAAGGGTCAACCGCATCCGCGCCGCAGTGACTCCTCCCGGCGAGGCCCGCTGCGACACCGACATCATCTTGGAGATTGCGAGGCGACTTGGGCGGGGCAAGTACTTCGACCACTTCAAGACCAGCGAGGACATCTTCAACGAGCTGCGCATCGCCAGCAAGGGGGGAACCGCCGACTACTATGGCATCACCTACGAGAAGATCGAGCGGCAGCTCGGCGTCTTCTGGCCCTGTAAGACCCTCGACTCGCCCGGCACCCCCCGCCTGTTCGAGGACCTCAAGTTCCCCACCAACGACGGGAAAGCGCACTTCAACCCTGTCACCTACCGGCCCAGCGCCGAGGAGCCGGACGAGGAGTATCCGGTCATCCTCACCACCGGGCGGGTGGTGACGCAATACCTCTCAGGCACCCAGACGCGTCGCATCGGTGGTCTCGTCGATCTCTGCCCGGAGCCTTTCGTCGAGATTCACCCCACCCTGGCCGAACAGCACGAGATCACCGACCAGGACTGGGTGAAGGTCGAGAGCAGGCGGGGGAACGTCGTCCTGCAAGCGAAGGTGGTCAAGACCATTCGGCCGGACACCGTCTTCATTCCGTACCACTGGGCCGGGCACAAGTCGGCGAACTTGCTGACCATCAGGGCCTACGACCCGGTGAGCAAGATCCCCGAGTTCAAGAAGGCGGCAGTGCGGATCATGAAGGCAGGGCGCCCGGAGCCGGAGAAAACGGATGCCGAGCTATCGAGACGCCCGGACATGGCGGGCAGCGCTCGCGACGCTTCGGCCAACTGAAGATGAAGCGCCACCCAAGCCTCGAACCCTTCTCTCGCGACCATAACACGGGACTCATTCTCGCGCGCCGGCTCCAGCAGCATCCGACTGAGGGTTCGCTCAACGAGTTTCTGCATGCGTGGCAAGTTGAGATCGAGGACCACTTCGACGAGGAAGAGCGCCTGCTGGGCCCGCTGATCTCCGAATCGATGCGTGCGCAGCTTCTCGATGAACACCGCTTGATCAGGGATGTGGCGAGTCGGCTTAAGGCGGGCGAGCCGGCACAGGAGGACGTTTGCAGGCTGGGCGAGGCGCTGGAGAACCACATCCGCTGGGAAGAGCGGGTGCTGTTTCCTGAGATTGAACGCACCGCCACATCTCAGCAGCTTGCCCAACTCGCAAAGGCGACGGACGAAGTGGAAGCCCGCCACGCAGCTTCCGGCTTGGCCCCACGCCGGGCTGAACTCGTCGCGCGCCGACGGAAGACTCTCTAAGACTCGACGTCTAGCGAACTTCATCAGGGCGGGCTGGGCCGTCAGGGTACGTTCTGTATCAGCGACCCTAAGGAGCGAATCAAGCTATGTTTCATCTCGCCCTCCTGCTGGCACTGGCACCCACGCAAAGCCACGACGCGACGATCAGGAT
>DATLGQ010000285.1:0-10846 GCA_035540435.1 Fimbriimonadaceae bacterium | reverse complement strand
TTGAACGAGGTGCTGGAGCGTGATTACCGACTCGACCCGACCTATCTCCTAGGCAATGCGTTCCAACTGCTCCCCGGCACCCAGATGTTCGGCGGCACGGTCGTCAGCTTCAACGACCAGTTTCAGCCTGCCCTCTTCCCGCACGTGGAATATGGATTGGCCGGGAATCTGTGGGCGGAGGGTTACGCGATCGGAGGCTGGGCGGGCGTCGTCGGATTCGCCCTGCTCATCTCGATAGGCCTGGGGGGCTCCTCCTTCTGGATGCGCAGCAAGGACTGCACGCTGCTGGTGCTGGCCAGTTTGATGGCGGTGGTGATCGCCTTTTACGTCCATCGGAATGAAGTCGCCATGCTCATCACGCTCGAAAAGCGGGCGGCGCTCCTAGTCTTCGCGGCATATGTCATGGCACTCGGTGCGGCCGTCTCGGGGCGTGTCAAGGAGGCTACGGCGGGATGATCTCCGAACCTCTCGGGGCACAGCATGTCGAGCGCCGCTCGCGGGCCATCAAGGTGCTGCACATCATCACGGGCCTCGAAGTCGGAGGCGCGGAAACGATGCTGTTCAAGCTGCTCGGCAAGTGCGAAGAAATGGGAACCATGAGCGAAGTCTTGAGCCTCAAGGATGCCGGTCCCATCGGCGCGCGCATCCTGACGATGGGAGTTCCGGTTCACACGCTGGACCTTGGCAGCCCAGCCGTCGGCGGCTTTGCGGCCTGCCGCAGAGTGATCCGTAGCGTACGACCGGACGTAGTCCACACATGGATGTACCACGCCAACCTGCTCGGCGGGCTAGCGGCACGCAGTCTCGGGATCCGGCGCATCGTCTGGGGGATCCGAAGTGCCGACGCATTCACACGAGCCAAGCCGATGACCAAGGCGGTCATCCGGGCCTGCCAAGCCATGTCGAGGCGAATACCTGCTCAAGTGGTGTTTTGCTCGGAGCGCGCGCGGGATCTGCATTGCCGTAGCGGGTACCCGGCCGACCGCTGCGTGGTCATCCCGAACGGATTCGACTTGGGAAGATTTCAACCCGATGATCGCGCGCGCGCCAACCTGCGCGCCGAGCTGGGCCTGAGTCCCGACTCCGTGCTCGTCGGGCTCATAGCCCGATTCCACCCCGACAAGGACCACCAGAACTTCGTGGATTCGGCCAAAAGGGCTATCCAGATCGTGCCGGACCTTCATTTCGTTCTGGCTGGGAGCGGCTGCGCGATGGACAACATCGTCTTGCGCGGCTGGATTTCCGAAGCGGGGCTGGCAAGCAGATTCCACTTGCTCGGGCGGCGGGACGATGTGGAGCGGCTCACGGCGGCGCTCGACATGGCGGTGCTCTCGTCGGCGACCGAGGCGTTCCCGAACGTCGTGGGAGAGGCCATGGCCTGCGGCGTCCCCTGCGCGGTCACAGATGTCGGAGATGCCGCGGCGATCGTGGGTGACACCGGACTGGTGGTGCCGCCAAAAGATCCGGAGGCCCTGGGAGCAGGGATCGCACACTTGGCATCGCTCGGCTCGGGCAAGCGGAGGATTCTGGGGGAGCGCGCGAGGGCGCGCATCGAACAGAACTTCGAACTCGGGGCCGTAGCGAGGCACTACCGGGAACTGTATGAGCGGCTGGTGAAGGAGGTGGTCAGGTAGATGTGCGGCTTTGCTGGGTTCATCGGTACGCCGATGCCAAGAGATTTGTTGGAAGATCAGGCGGCTCGCATGGCGGCCACGCTCGTGCATCGCGGTCCCGACGACGGCCACTGCTGGTCCGAACCCGAGGCAGGCATGGCTATGGGCTTCCGCCGGCTCGCGATCCTCGACCTCTCTCCGCAGGGGCGGCAGCCCATGGAATCCCACTGTGGGCGCTACGTCATCGCGCTAAATGGCGAAATCTATAACTACGGCGAGCTACGGGAAAAGGCCTTGGCAGCCTGCCACGGGGGTGGCTTCCGCGGCGGGTCCGACACCGAGGCGCTGCTGGCGGCCATCGGGACGCTCGGACTCGAAGCCTCGCTCCAGTCCGCAAGAGGGATGTTCGCACTCGCGGTGTGGGACCGAAAGGACCGGGTGCTGTGGCTGGCCCGGGACCGCTTTGGTGAGAAGCCACTCTACTACGGCTGGAACGGTGGAGCCTTCCTGTTCGGGTCGGAACTGAAGGCGCTTCGCGAGTTCGACGGCTTTACCGGCCAGATCGACCCGGATGTGCTCGCCCTTTACATGCGGCACCAATACGTGCCCGCGCCCTACTCGATCTACCGGGGCATCTTCAAGCTCCTGCCGGGAAGCATCCTGAAGGTGAGCGCGCCCGCGCCCTCGCCGCCTTCCAGCTTCAGCCCGTGGTCGACCCCTCGCTCCTACTGGTCGCTTCAAGAAGTGATCTCGCAGCAGCAGCGGTTCGCGGGGAGCTATGAGGAAGCAATCGATGAACTGGAGCAGGTGCTGGGCGATGCGGTGAGTGCGCAAACGGTGGCCGATGTGCCTCTCGGCGCCTTCCTATCAGGAGGGATCGACTCTTCTCTCATCGTGGCGCTCATGCAGCAGCGGTCTTCCAAGAGCGTGAGGACGTTCACGATCGGGTTCGAGGAGGACGCCTTTGACGAGCGACCGCACGCCCGAGCGATCGCAGAGGTTTTGGGCACGGATCATTGCGAGATGGTCGTGACCCCAAGCGACACCTTGGGCGTGGTTCCGCTGCTGCCGGATGTCTATGACGAGCCGTTTGCCGACTCTTCCCAGATTCCCACCTACTGCGTGGCCAAGATGGCTCGCTCCGAGGTGACCGTCGCCCTCTCGGGAGATGGTGGCGACGAGCTCTTCGGCGGCTATGGTCGCTATCAAGCCATCGAGCGGGTTTGGCGACACCTGGAGCGGGTGCCAAGGCCGATGCGGCTGCCGGTCGGGGCGGGACTGAGGGCGATGCCAGGCTCCAAGCTGCATCGACTGGGACATGCGATGCTCAGCGGCTTCGACGCCATGTACCGCGACCGGGTGTCCCAATGGAAGAAGCCGCAGGAGGTCGTGCCGGCAGGCATCGAGCCCCGCACGATGCTCGACGAAGGCGCCGCATTCCTGCCCGCCGGCTTCGAGAGAATGATGGTTCTCGACGCGGTGAGTTACCTGCCCGACGACGTGATGGTAAAGGTGGACCGGGCATCCATGGCGGTGGGACTGGAGTCACGGGCGCCCATGCTGGACCACCGGGTGGCTGAGCTGGCATGGCGGCTGCCGGAATCGTTCAAGGCGCAAGCGGGCAGCGGCAAGAAGGTGCTCAAGAGCTTGCTGGGCCGGCATCTACCTCGCGAGCTCGTGGAGCGGCCCAAGAAGGGCTTCTCCGTCCCGGTCGGCGAGTGGCTTCGGGGCCCGCTTCGAGATTGGGCCGACGATCTGCTCGACCGCGAGGCGCTTCGTCGAACGGGGCTGCTGGACGAGGATGCGGTCAGACGCGCGTGGTTCGAGCATTTGGAAGGTAGAAAGAACCGCAAGTCGCAGCTGTGGACTGTGCTGATGTTCCAGGCGTGGGCGGCAAGGATGGCGAAGTGACTCCCGAGATAACCGAACGTATGCATGCTCAGCCTCGGCGGTGGCTGGTGACGGGCGCTGCCGGCTTTATCGGTTCGAACCTGGTGGAGGCGCTGCTTCGGCTAGGTCAACAAGTGGTGGGGATGGACAACTTTGCCACCGGCTATCGGAAGAACTTGGAGGACATCCGTGGCCAGGTCTCAGCTGATGAGTGGGCTCGCTTCTGCTTCCTGGAGGCAGACATTCGCTCGATCAAGGATTGCGAGGCAGCGTGTGATGGGGTCGATTTCATCCTTCACCAGGCCGCCCTCGGTTCGGTGCCTCGTTCGATCGAAGATCCCTACACCAGCAACGCGGCGAACGTGGACGGGCACCTGAACATGATGCTTGCCGCAAGGTCGGCCGGGATCAAGCGCTTCGTCTACGCTTCCAGCAGCGCCGTCTACGGCGACCATCCCGAGTTGCCCAAGGTGGAGCACGAGGTCGGCAAGCCGCTCTCGCCCTATGCGATCACGAAGGCGGTGAATGAGCTATACGCCGCGAACTTCGCCGACTTGTACGGCTTGGAGCCGGTCGGCTTGCGCTACTTCAACGTCTTTGGCCGAAGGCAGGACCCCAACGGCGCGTACGCCGCCGTCATTCCCAAGTGGATCGCCGCGATGATCTCCGGCGAGACCGTCTACATCAACGGCACCGGGGAAACCAGCCGCGACTTCTGTTACATCGAAAACGTCGTGCAAGCGAACATCCTCGCCGCGACGGCGCCCCGAGCGGTGGCGGGTGAGGTGTTTAACATCGCGGTCGGGGCGAGGACGACCCTCAACGAGCTGTTCGAGCAGATCCGCTCTCGACTGGCGGCGCGCTATCCCAAGCTTGAGACACTCAAGCCCACTTACCGCGACTTCCGGACCGGTGACGTCCTGCACTCGCTCGCGGACACTTCCAAGGCCCGCGAGATGCTTGGCTATCAGCCCACCCACTCGATCGGCGAGGGCTTGGACGAAGCGCTCGAGTGGTACTGCCAGACGCTCGGGTGAATCCACCCTTCGGCCGGCGCCGAGGGAGATGTAGACTAGAGCAGGATGCGCTGTGAAGCCCGTGAAGGCGTGCTGGAGGAGTTGGTGCGGCTGAGCCGGCGCCTGGGCGACCCGACCCTCGATCTCGTCATCTTGGCCGAGGGCAACACCAGCGCTCGCGACGGCGAGACCTTCTGGGTGAAGGCCAGCGGAGTGTCGCTCCACGACATCGGGGTTCCGGGCTTGGTACAGGTTTCGCTTCCGCCCTGTTTGGAAGCCCTGGATGGCCCCGACCTCGACGACGCTCAGGTGCGGGCGCTCTTGGCGCGGGTGAGACTTGGGGCGTGTGGGGAGATCCTCCCCTCGGTGGAGACGTTTATGCACGCGTATCTGCTGACACTGCCTGGCGTCGCGTTTGTCGGGCACGTTCATCCGACGGCCCTCCTCAGTCTGCTCTGCCTGCAAGAGGCAGAGAGTCTGTGCAGCAAGCGGCTGTTTCCCGACGAGATCGTCTGCTGTGGCCGCGAGAATTGCTACGTGCCGTACACCGACCCGGGCCTCCCACTCGCGAGGGCCATCCGCCAGCAGGTTGAGAGGTTTCGAGCGCGTACAGGCGAGACCCCGAAGATCCTCTGGCTGCAGAATCATGGCTTGATCGCACTTGGAGGCAGCGCGGCCGAGGTTGAGAGCGCCGTTCTCATGTCGGTCAAGACGGCCCGAATCTGGCTGGGCATCCTGGGGGCCGGTGGCACGCTGACCACCCTTTCTCCCGAGCAGATCGAACGCATCGACGGCCGGCCCGATGAGCACTACCGCCAAAGACTCCTCTGGAAGGCCAACCCACGATGATTTCTCAACCATCTCTCCATCTGCCGAACCTGTGGGAGCCCGATAGAGCTGCCGAAATGGGCGAGGTCGATCTGTTGGTCTATGCCTCGAATCTGCTGGGGTCTGATCCCAGGATCACCAACTTTGGCGGCGGCAACACTTCTTCCAAGGTGCTTATGACCGACCCGTTGACCGGTCAGGAGGTCGAGGTGCTCTGGGTCAAGGGCTCGGGCGGCGACCTGGGCACCGCTACCCGATCGAACTTCGCCTCCCTCTACCTGGATAAAGTGCTCGGGCTCGAACAGAAGGTGCAAGCGGAAGGGCTTCATGAGGACGAGGTGGTGCCGCTCTACAGCTACTGCACGTTCGGACGCAACCCCACGGCCTGCTCGATCGACACGCCGCTGCACGCATTCGTGCCGGCTCGGGCAGTCGCCCACATGCATTCCGATGCCGTGATCGCGGTGGCCGCGAGTGAAGACGCCGAGCGGCTCGTACAAGACATCTACGGCGGCGAGATGGGCTTTCTCCCCTGGAAGCGGCCGGGTTTCAAGCTGGGGCTGATGCTCAGGGATCTCATCCGAGACCGTCCTCGGATCCATTCCGTCTTGCTCGGCTCCCACGGCTTCATCAACTGGGCGGACACCTGGGAGGATTGCTACCGGCTCACGCTGCGGCTGATCGATCAGGCGGCTGAGTACATCGATAGCCGGAGGAAGGGCCGCCACGTGTTCGGCGAGCTCCAGTTCGATCGGGGTGGTGCCTGCCTGCCAGAGCTCGTCCCTCGCCTGCGCGGTCGAGTCAGCCACGAGGGTTTGCGGCTGATCGCGCATCTGGACACCAGCCCGGCGGTCCGGGACTTCGCCAGCCGGGCTCGAATGCCGGAGCTGGCGCGCATGGGCACGAGCTGCCCCGATCACTTTCTGCGAACCAAGATTCGGCCTTTGGTGTTGGAAGACTCCTCCCTCGAAGGCATGGAGCGGGCGCTGGCCGCCTTCCGGGCCGAGTACTGGGCCTACTACCAACGCTGCAGGCGGAGCGACTCCCCCCCGATGCGCAACCCGAATCCATCTGTCGTGTTGCTCCCGGGCGTCGGGATGATCTCGTTCGGCAAGAGCAAGCAGGAAGCTCGGGTCACCGGCGAGTTCTACCGAAACGCGATCGCGGTCATGGAAGGAGCTGAGACGATCAGCCGCTACACCGCGCTCCCCGAACAGGAGGCCTTCGACATCGAGTACTGGCAGCTCGAAGAGGCGAAGCTCAGAAGGCAGCCGCCCGAGCGAGAGCTGTCACGGCGAATCGCGCTGGTCGTAGGCGCGGGACCAGGGATCGGGCAGGCGATCGCCGAAAAGCTGCTGCAGGCCGGCGCCAGCGTGGTCGTAGCGGATTTGAACCCGCAGCTCGTCGACACGACCACCCGGCGTCTCCAAGACCGCCACGGGACGGAGGTGGTGGCGGGCGAGGTGCTGGACATCTCCAACCGAGAGTCCGTCAGCCGCGCGATGGAGTCCTTGGTCCTCCGCTTTGGTGGTCTGGACATCCTGATCAATTTGGCGGCCGTGTTCATCCCCCCGTCCAAAGACGGTCGCCATACCGATGAGCAGTGGCACAAGACGTACGCGGTGAACGTCGTCGGCAGCTACCTCGTGGCGGATGTGGCCGCGCAGATCATGCTCGAGCAGGGGACGCCAAGCTCCATGGTGCTGGTCGGAAGCGCCAATGCGGTCGTGGCGAAGAAGGGTTCCGTCGCCTACGACACCAGCAAGGCCGCCTTGAACCACCTGGTGCGGGAACTGGCGGTAGAGTATGCGCCGCTGATACGCGTGAACGCGGTCGCGCCCGCGACGGTCGTGGACGGCTCTCAGATGTTTCCGCGCGAGCGGGTGATCGCGTCTCTCGAGAAGTACGAGTTGGGCTATATGGAGAGCGAGAGCGATGAGGAGCTGAGGGCTCGGCTGGCCCAGTTTTACGCGAAACGAACGCTCCTCAAGCAGGCCGTTACGGCAGAAAAGGTCGCTGAAGCAGCCTTCTTACTTGCGGGGGACCGGCTGGGGCAGACCACCGGCCAGATCGTTCCAGTGGACGCGGGCTTGCCGGAGGCCTTCTTGCGGTGAGCGACTTCGCGGGCGCGGTGGCGGTGGACCTCGGCGCCTCTTCCGCCAGGTTCGCAGCCGGCAGAATCGAGAGTGGGCGCATCCAGTTTGAAATCGTCGAGCAAAAGCCGCACGAGCCTCGCGAACAGGACGGGCGCCTCGTTTGGGACTTCCCTTTCCTGCTCGACTTCTGCCGGAGGGCCGCGGCATATGCGGGCAACCGCTTCGGCGTCGCTACGATCGGCATCGACACCTGGGGCGTCGACCACGGACTCATTGGAGAGCATGGGGGACTGCTGCAGCCCGTGGTGGCCTATCGAGACCGATCGCACGCTGCCGCCTTCGAAGCTCTGCATCGGGAGCGATCCTGGCTGTACGCCGCCACGGCCATTCAACACCAGCCATTCAACACCCTCTACCAGTTATGGGCCCGCACACAGGAGGACCCGACACTGCCCGACCGGACCCGGGCCGTGCTGGTGCTTCCGGACCTACTCGGATTCTTCCTGACCGGGCGCGAGGACTACGAGTTCACGGAGTGGTCCACCAGCGGACTGCTCGGCTTGGACGGTGGCTGGTCGCAGAGGGCGTTCGCCCTCACCGGCTTCGACCCTCCGCCTCGACCGCCTGGGCAGCCGGGCGAGTTGATTGGCATGGTGTCCGAGCGGGTGCAGTTGGCGCGGATCGCAGGTCACGACACGGCTTCGGCCGTGTGTGGCCTGGGTCTTCAGCGTGAAGGCCAAGCCTTCCTCAACGTCGGGACGTGGTCGCTCGTGGGCTGCCTGGTGAGCGAACCGATCGCAAGTTCCGAGGCAGAGGCTGCGAACCTCACGAACGAACGCGCGGCGGACGGAAGGGTGAGGCTGCTGGCCAACATCCCGGGGTTCTACGTCGTCAACCGCCTGCACCAGGAACTGGGGGTGCGGATACCCGTGCCGCAATGGCTAGCTTCCGCCGAATTCTCCGCAGATGCGTCCGTGGATCTGCTCCAGCCTGAGTTCTTCAATCCTCAGTCCATGGTCGAGGCCATGAGCGCAGGGCTGCCTTCGTCGCCGGCCAACGAAGCGCAATGGGCCGGGCTGGCGCTGGTGAGCCTCGCCGGGTCGGTCAAGCGGCAGCTTCAGGCGCTCGAAAGGGTCGCGGGCCGTCGGTTCGAGAGCATTCGGGCTGCGGGCGGTGGATCGGCCAGCGTCGCCTTCTGCCAAACCGTAGCCGACACCTGCGGCTTGCCGGTGGTCGCAGGACCCGTGGAAGCCACCGTACTGGGCAACCTCGGCGTCCAGTTTCTGGCGCAGGGCGCCGTCACTTCCTTCGCCGCGCTTGGAGAGCTCGTCCGGGCGTCGATCGACCTTAAGGTTTACGACCCGAGAGGGGCCGGCGCGCCAGGGGCCGCCGAAGTGCGATGACGGCGCGGCTCATGCTCACTTGTCTTTGCGACGCCCTCTACGGCGAGGTCGGGGTCGCCACCGTCCGCGTCCTGGAGCACTGCGGGGTTCGGGTGGAGTTCGATGAGCGGCAGACCTGCTGTGGACAGCCCGCCTTCAACGCAGGCGACTGGAAGGCGGCGGGCCCGGTGGCGGAGCGGTGCAGGCAGTTGTTCGCACCCACAACATCCAAGGACGCGGTGTATCTGGTCACGCCGAGCGGGTCGTGCGCGGCGATGTGTCGACACGGGTACCCAATGCTGGGGCTGGAGCCGCTGCCGATGATGGAGCTGAGCGAGTTCCTGATCGACGTGCTCCGCCTGGAGCGATGGCCGCTGCGGGGAAACCGGGTGGCCCGACGGCGGCAAGTGGCGTTGCACCGCTCGTGTCATGGCAGGATGCTGGGGCTCGCGGACCAGCAGGAGCAGCTCCTGCGGCTCGTGCCGGGCCTGGATCTCGCGCCGCTGGAACAGGAGGAGCAGTGCTGCGGCTTCGGCGGCGCGTTCAGCGTCACCCATGGCAAGATCAGCTCGGGCATCGGCGTGGAGAAGCTGCGAAACCTACTTAATTCGTGTGCCGAAGCAGTTGTATCAGGTGACATGGGCTGCCTCATACATCTGGATGGCTTGATCCGTAGGCACGGATTGAACTTGAAGACCTTGCACATCAGCCAGGTGCTGGCGGAGGCTCTTGATTCATGAGGCTTCCTAAAGTTGAGCGTTTCGCGCGAGAGCTCGAGCCGGAGGTTTCGCTCGCTGTCAGATATGCGAGCGCGACCAAGACGAGTGCCCGCCGCCTCGCGCTCGACGGCGCATTCGCAGATCCTGAGGAGGCGAGGCGTCAGGCCGCCGATGTGAAGGCCTACGTGCTCGACAACCTGAAGGCTCTTCTGCTGCAGTTCGAGGAGCAGGCAACTGCTCGCGGAGTGAAGGTGCACTGGGCCGCCGATGCAGACGCGGCTCGCCGGATCGTGCTGGAGCTTTGCAAGGGCGCGGGCCACGGCGCGATCATCGCCAAGGGCAAGAGCATGGCCACCGAAGAGATCCACCTGAACGCGGCTCTCGAGGAGGCGGGCTACAAGCCCGTCGAAACGGACTTGGGGGAGTACGTGGTACAGCTGGATCACGACGCGCCGAGCCACATCGTCACGCCGATCATCCACAAGAGCCGCCTCGACATCGCCCGGAGCTTCCACCGGGAAGGACTCGGGCCCTATACCGAGGAGCCTGGTGAGCTGACGATGCAGGCGCGAGCGCATTTGCGCTCGATGTTCCGCCAAGCGGAGGTTGGCATCAGCGGGGTCAACTTCGCGATCGCCGAGACCGGCCGGATCGTTATTGTGGAGAACGAGGGCAACAACCGCTTCAGTACCACCGCGCCGCGCATCCACATTGCCCTGATGGGGATTGAAAAGCTCTTGCCCTCCGAGGCTCACCTCGGCTTGTTCCTGAGGCTCCTGGTCGGCTCGGCGACCGGACAGCGGGCACCGGTGTACACCCACCTCATCGACGGCCCGCGCAGACCGGACGAGCCGGACGGGCCGGACGAAGTGCACGTGGTGCTCCTGGACAATGGCCGCTCGCGGATCTTGGAAGGCCCCTACCGCGACATCCTCCGCTGCATCCGCTGCGGCGCCTGCCTGAACGTATGCCCGGTCTACCGGGAGGTCAGCGGGCATGCCTACCGCCATGTCTACCCTGGACCCCTTGGAGCGGTGCTGGCTCCTGCGCTCGACGGGGTGGCGGAGATGGGAGATTTGGCCAAGGCCTCCACTCTCTGTGGCGCCTGCGAGGAGGTTTGTCCCGTCAAGATTCCGATCCCAGACCTGCTGCTCCGGCTTCGCGCCGAGGCGGCTGGTACCGGGCAAGATGACGCGGCCCCATGGGGGCTCTACGGAGCCATCGCGCGCGATCCGACTCGCTGGAGGGCTGGGCTCAAGCTCTTGCCGATGGCCCTGAAGATCCCGAATCCGCACGTCTCAC
>DATLGQ010000284.1:0-2684 GCA_035540435.1 Fimbriimonadaceae bacterium | reverse complement strand
CCTTCGGCGCCTATCGCGCTCGCTACCCATTCGGTTCCCGCATCAGCGACGACCTCGACCGCATGGAAGACGTCTTCGCCCACGCCCGGCACGCGGCGCGGGCCTGGTTCCCGATGCTCCAGCAGGTGAGCTTCACCCATGCCTGGGGGGGAGTGTTTGGCGTGCCGCGCGACCGCATGCCGACGATAGGGTTCAACCCGCGCACCGGTGTCGCGCTGGCGTTTGGCTACAGCGGCGAGGGTGTGGCCACGGCGAATCTGAGTGGCCGGGTGCTGACCGATTTGCTGACCGGAGTCGACTCCGACCTGACCCGCCTGCCGATGACCTCGCACCAACCGGTGCCGTGGGAGCCGGAGCCCTTGCGCTCACTCGGCGTCAACCTGGTGCGCCGCTCCCGTTACAAGGAGATCGAGCAGGTCGAGCGCACCGGCAAATACCCGGAGAAGCCGTCCCTGGCGGCGCGCGTGTTCAATCGCTGAACTGACTCACAGAAAAGGTGCGCAAAGAGCGCCGAATCGCTGGACAGCGCGATCCGAGAGGCGTAGAATCTTGTTGGGGTACCCCTCCCTCTTTTCCGATGCGAGTGAAAGGAGGCCACCCGTCGCACTCAGGCTCAATACTTCGCAGAACGGATATGAGCCCTCCAATCAGAGGGTGTGACCTTCTCCTCTGACAAAGGAAAGGCACGACATGAGCTGAAGGGCGGGATGAGAGACTCTCGCCCTTCGGTTGTGCATGCTTTCTAAGACGGCAAGACGGTGAGTCAGTCGAGAAGTCGAGAAGTCGAGGAGTCGAGAAGAACCCGTTATCCCATCACCCATCACCCATGACCTGTCACCCCGACACCCTGTCACCCAAACACCAGAGTGGAGTAATCGCATCCATGCGTATCCCGACCATCGAGAATCTGATCCCCACCGTCATCGAGAGCACCAATCGTGGCGAGCGCGCCTTCGACATCTACTCGCGACTGCTCAAGGACCGCATCATCTTCCTGGGTACCCCGGTCGACGATGACGTGGCCAACGTGATCATCGCCCAGATGCTGTTCCTGGCCCACGAGGATCCGGATCAGGACATCAAGCTCTATATCAACTCCCCTGGCGGCGTCATCTACTCCGGTCTGGCTATCTACGACACCATGCAGATGATCAAACCGGATGTGGCTACCTTCTGCATGGGCTTCGGGGCCAGCATGGGCGCCGTGCTTTTGGCTGGAGGATCGAAAGGCAAGCGGTTTGCCCTGCCCAACGCTCGCATCCTGATCCATCAGGGGTCGGGCGGGTTCAGCGGCGCGGTGCCGGACATCGAGGTGGCCGCCCGCGAGGCGCTCACGCTGTCGGCCAAGTGCATCGCCATCCTGGCGGCGCACTCGGGGCAGCCGTACGCGAAGGTCAAGCGGGACAGTGACCGCGACTACTACATGAGCGCCCAGGAGGCGAAGGAGTACGGGCTCATCGACGAGGTGCTGGAGGCGGGACACACGGGCCCGTCGGCAGTGGGCGAGCCGGAATCCGAGCCGAAGGCTGATGCGAAAGGATCCTCGACGCTTTCCAGGAGATAGCCACAAGGAGCGACCAGCTTCGGAGGCGACGCCTCACGCACTTGCAGTAGTGCAAAATGAATGACGCGGATGCCGGTATGAACGGCGCCGACTCAGGTCCCGGTCGTGTCGCGAAACAGGGAACAGGGAGTTGCACATGGAGACCTCCACACCGGTCGTGTGTTCCTCGGCTCGCCAGATCGCTCGACGCCTTCAATTGTCCGCGCTCGCCCTAATGCTGCTGGCCGGCGGAGTTGGCATCGGCGCCTACGCAACGGCCGGGGCTCAGTCCAACGCGACGCCAGTGGGAGCCGGCGGTGAGACGGAAGCGATGGATGCCTGCCCCGACGACCTCTACGGACCCGACTCCGAGCCATGGGTGCGGGGCGAGCTCTACTTCGGCACGACCAAGGACGATGGAACGGCGTACAGCGAGGCCGAGTGGGACGCCTTCCTCGACACCGAGATCACCCCGCGCTTCCCGGCCGGTCTGACTGTGCTCACCGGTCTCGGCCAGTGGCAGTCACCGGGTGAAACGGAGATCACCCAGGAGCGCAGCCAGGTTCTGATCATCCTCTACCCACTGGAGACGGCGCGGGAGAGCAGCGCCCTGCTGGAAGAGATCCGGGACGCCTACGAGACCCAGTTCAACCAGGAATCTGTCCTGCGGGCGGATGTCTCGCCGGTCTGCACGTCGTTCTAGGGCTATCAGCTATCGGCTATTGGCTGGTGGCTTTCCCTTCTCTCCATGCGTGGGGAGAAGGGTCAGGGATGAGGGGAGTTCCACCGCTCTACAGCGCTCGGCCGCTGCTGGATAGCGCCGTCGCTTCCTCCGCAACCAATGCTTCCGTCGAGTCATACCCCGGCAGCCCGTCAATGCTGTGCGCGTTGTTGGCGGCGACGTAGCGCTCTTTCCAGGCATCTCCGTTCTTCGCGTGCTGGTTCGCACCCCAGCGCATCAACTGGTCGCGCTGCGAGACGAGATCCATCCGCGGCACCACGAAGCCGCAGGAGTCGGAGATGCGCGTGGCCTCCACCACGACAATCCCACGCGCCAGCGCTCGCGCATCGTCATCCAGGGAGAACTCCGGCAGGAGCGCCGCGAATTCCGGGTCATCCTGGGGCACGACCCGCCCCTGCC
>DATLGQ010000283.1:0-20035 GCA_035540435.1 Fimbriimonadaceae bacterium | reverse complement strand
CGGCTGACGCGTCCGCGCTGGTAGCCGCCGGGTGGATGAAGCCCGAGCGCTTCGTGGCGAAGGGCAGGGACGGCAAGACGGATATCTGGGGGTTCATCCTACGTCCGACCCACTTCGACTCAGCGAAGCGCTACCCGATCGTCGAGTCGATTTACGCCGGCCCCCACGGCCACCACGTGCCGAAGAGCTTCACCGGGTACATGAGCAACATGAGGCTGGCCGAGCTGGGGTTCGTCGTGGTTCAGATCGACGGGATGGGCACCAACTGGCGGAGCAAGGCCTTCCACGACGTGGCCTGGCGGAACCTGGCCGATGCCGGATTCCCGGACCGGATCGCCTGGATGAAGGCGGCTGCTGCCACACGCGCCTGGATGGACCTCTCGCGGGTGGGTATCTACGGCTCGAGTGCGGGCGGACAGAACGCCGCTTCAGCCGTCATGCGCTTCGGCGACTTCTACAAGGCGGCGGTGGCCGATTGTGGCTGCCACGACAACCGGATGGACAAGATCTGGTGGAACGAGCTGTGGATGGGCTGGCCCGTAGGTCCGGAGTATGAAGCCAATTCCAACGTGACGGCAGCGAAAGACCTGAACGGCAAGCTGCTGCTCATGGTCGGCGAGGTCGACACGAACGTGGATCCCGCTTCAACGATGCAGGTGGTTGCCGCGCTCATCGCTGCCAACAAGGACTTCGAGCTCCTCGTTGCGCCGAACGTGGGCCACGGGGTGATCGGCACCCCCTACGGGTACCGCCGGATGCAGGAGTTCTTCGTTCGGCACTTGCGGCCCTGATCGACTGAAGCTCGTGACTAGGCTACGATCTCGTGTACCACGTTTCCAAACACGTCCGTAAGCCGGAAGTCCCGCCCCGCATGGCGGTAGGTCAGCTTGGTGTGATCGAAGCCGAGGAGATACAGAATCGTCGCGTGCAGGTCGTGCACGTGCATGGGCTTATCCTGTGCGCGGAACCCGAACTCATCCGTCGAGCCGTAAGTCATCCCGCCCTTGACGCCTCCTCCAGCTAGCCACATGGTGAACCCGTAGTGGTTGTGGTCGCGGCCATTCATCTTGCCGGCGTTGGCGCCCGGAGTCGGTAGCTCCACCGTGGGCGTTCGGCCGAACTCTCCGCCCCAGATCACGAGCGTGTCTTCGAGCATGCCGCGTCGCTTGAGGTCCGTTAACAGAGCTGCAATGGGGCGATCGGACTCCTTGGCCAGGTTGCGATGCGCGATCTCGATGTCGTCATGGCTGTCCCAGGGCTGTCCTGCGCCGTGGTAGAGCTGGATAAAGCGCACCCCGCGCTCGGCCAGCCGGCGAGCGATCAGGCACTGGCGGGCGAAGTTGCCGGGGCCGTACAGTTCCCGCACCTCTGCCGGCTCTTTCGAGACGTCGAATACCTCGCTGGCCTCTGCTTGCATGCGATACGCGAGTTCGAACGAGTGGATGCGCGCCTCCAGTGCCGCGTCCCGCTGCCTCCTGGCCAGATGTTTAGTGTTCAGCTTCTGTACCAGGTCGAGTTGCGCGCGCTGCTCCTGCTGAAGGGTGTAGCGATTGCGGATGTTCTCGACGATCTTGTCGACGTCGGTATGGTTCGGATCGATATAAGTTCCAGCCAGGACGCCGGGAAGGAAGCCGGCCTGCCAGTTCTGGGTTTCCTGAATCGGATAGCCGCCGGGGCACATGGCGATGTAGCCCGGCAGATTCTGGTTCTCGGTGCCCAGGCCGTAGAGGACCCAAGAACCCATCGAAGGACGGACCTGGCGGGCGTCCCCACAGTTCATGAGCATGAGCGAGGGCTCGTGGTTCGGCACGTCCGCGTGCATGGAGCGGATCACACACAGATCGTCCGCATGTTTGGCCACGTTCTGGAAGAGCTCGCTCACCTCGAGGCCCGACTGGCCGTACTTCTCGAACTTGAAAGGCGATGGCAGCGCCGCGCCCGTCTTCCTCTCGGTGGGCAGGTTCAGCGGAATCGCCTGCCCGGCAAACTTGTGCAGCGTCGGCTTGGGGTCGAAGGTGTCGACCTGCGAGGGGCCCCCATTCATGAACAGGAAGATGACCCGTTTGGCCCGCGCTTTCAGAGGGGGCAGCTTCGGCGCCATGGGGTTCAAGTCGGGCAATCCTTGCGAGTCGGGGAAAGAGCCGGAGCCGGGAATCAGGCTGTCCCCCAGGAGCCCCACCAAGCCAAGGGAGGCAAAGCCGTTGCCCATCCGGGCGAGCATTTCGCGCCGGGTTAGAAAGAGGTCGGCCAGGCTTTCGCGATGATCGTATTGGGACATCTGCGGACGTTTCCTTAGTGTACGACGAGGCGAACGATCCCTAGTCGATGAAGACGAACTCGTTCGACATCAGCAGGGCCTGAGCGTACAGGGTGCGACGCTCCTCGGCTTTGCCCTTAGCCAAGAACTCCAGGCCGGCCGCAAGCTCCTCGGGGTCCGGCAGGCGAGCATAAATGAGACGGTAAAGCCGCTGAACTCGTTGCTGGTCGCTCGCAGCCTGGGCGATTTCAGGACGAGCCGCAAGCAGGCGCGCATGCTCCACGACGAAGGGTGAATTCATGAAGAACAGGGCTTGCTGGGGGACCGTCGTCATGAAGCGTCCCGGGCTGGTGCTGTCCGGCGACGCAAAGTCGAAGGTTCGGAACACACCCGGCAGGTTCTGCCTCTCCACGAAGCCGTAGACGGCGCGACGCTTGGCGAAGGGTCTCGACCAGAGGTCGACCGATTGTCCACCCGTCTGCCCAAGATCCAGAGCACCTGCGGCCAGCACGATCGAATCCCGCATCTGCTCGAGATCAAGCCTTCGGCGGCTCACACGGCTCAGCAGTCGATTGTCGGCATCGATCTGCAGGGCAAGCGGCTGCCTGGGAGACGATGCCTGGCGGTAGGTCGCGGAAGTGACGATCAGGCGATGGAGCTTCTTGATCGACCAACCGTTCTCCATGAAGGTCGAAGCGAGGTAGTCGAGCAGCTCGGGGTGGCTCGGCGCCTCTCCCTGATGTCCAAAATCCGATGGCGTACGGGCCAGCCCGGCGCCGAAATGATGCTGCCAGACCCGGTTCACGAACACACGCGCCGTCAAGGGGTTCTGCCCCGAGGCGATCGCCTGGGCCAGTTGAAGGCGCCCGCTGCCGGCGCTCCACTGCTCCCGCGGCGCACCTGGCTTGGCGAGTGCCGCCAAGTAGCGGCGAGGGGCCGGCTCCCCTCGATTACCGGGGTTGCCACGACGAAACACGACGGAGTCCCGCGGGTTCTGGCGATCCTGAAGCGTGATGGCAAACTCGGGAGCCGGGGGCGCCGCCTTCTTGATTTCCTCCAGGTTCCTTCTGAGGTCGGTCAATCGCTCATTGGCCGTCGCTTCGAAAGCCGGCAGGAGCTTCTTCAGCACGTCACCTTCCGGCACGGCGTCTTCGCGCAGCATCTGAAGCGTCTGCCTCACCTCTGGTGCGACCGTTTGTCCGTTGGGCTCGGCCACCATCTTGCGCAACCGCTTCACCTGCTCCATTACGAGGGACCGCACCACGCGCTCAGCCTCGCCGACTTGCCGGCTATGGGCCAGCCAAGGATCACGAATTGCCGGAGGTGAGATGGGAACGGTCGCTTCTTGCGAAGAGGCAAACACGCCGTAGAGCGAGTAGTAGTCCTGGGTCGGGATGGGGTCGAACTTGTGATCGTGGCAGCGTGCGCAGGCGACGGTTAGTCCCTGGAAGCCGCGCATGGTGACATCGATCCGGTCGTCGATGATGTCGTGCTCGTTGTTCAGGAACCTTCGCCCGAGGGTCAAAAAACCCATGGCGGCCAAGGCAGCGCGGTCTGCCGAGTCCCTCACGTCCGGAAGCTGGTCGGCGGCGATCTGCTCCATCACGAAGCGATCGTAGGGCAGATCACGGTTGAAGGCATTGATGACCCAATCGCGATAAGTGTAGGCGTGGTGGAAGTTGCGGTCCTCCTCGAAGACATAGCCCTTGGTGTCCGCGTAGCGCGCGACATCCAGCCACAGCCGGGCCCACCGTTCTCCATATCGCGGGGACGCCAGCAGCCGGTCGACTACCTTGTTGTAGGCGTCGGTGCCGGTGTCGGCAAGGAAGGCATCCACTTCGCCGGCGCTTGGCGGCAGGCCCGTCAGGCTGTAGGTGACGCGGCGGATCAGCGTACGACGATCCGCTTGCTCGGCCGGCTGAAGACCTTTCGCCTCCAAGCTCGCAAGCACGAACGCGTCGATTGGATTTCGGAGCCAGGCGCCGCCTCTGACCTTCGGAGCCGTGGGCTTGGTCACGGGCTGAAGCGACCACAAAGGCTTGCTTTGGTCCGACTGCGGCCCCGCTTCCGGCCAAGGGGCTCCCATCTGCACCCAGCCCTCCAGCAGGGCGATCTGCTCGGCATTCAGCTTCTTGCCGGGCGGCATCTTGAGCCCGCCCTCGTGGCGGATGGCCTGGATCAGTTTGCTCCCGCCGGCGTCGCCCGGCTTGACCACCGGTCCCGAGTCGGAGCCCTTGCGCAGTCCGGCCAACTGGTCGAGACGGAGCCCTGCCATCTGCATCTTTGGCCCGTGGCAGGAGACGCAGTTGTCCAGCAGAATCGGTCGGATCTTGGCTTCAAAGAAGGTTCTCTGTTCCTCAGTGGGCTTGTCCGCCCACTGCCCCTGGCCGCGGGTGGCGGTCGAGCTAATGGCACCGATGGTGAAGCAGACCGCTGCCGCCAGAGGCGGCACCCAGCGGAGCAGTCGAAAACGGGGGCTGGTCATGGGGCTTTCGCTTGAATGGTAACACAGCCATAGGAGCCACAACGTTTGACTCGATCCCCTGCGCGGCGCATGGTGAACATCACGCCGAAACCATCGTAAACTTCCTTTATCATGTGGATGTTCTCCCTTCGCGCGCGGGTGCTCGCGTGCCTTTTGATGCTCGCCGGCTCCGCGACTGCCCAGCAGCAGGCGACCCGCACCGAAACGCCCGCCACGCCCGCGGCCCTCACCAAAGAAGTCAAGGACGAGGTTCTGGCGGCCCTGGCGGAGGTCGTCACGCAGAGGGCGTTTGTACCAGGAGTCGATCTGGCGAAGTGGCCCGAGTTCCTCGAGAAGCAGCGCGAGGCGCTCGACAAGGCCGAGAGAGACACCGACTTCTCCCGCGCGGTGAACGCCGCGCTCCGGGACTTCGGGATCAGCCACATTCGATTCAATGCGCCGAGGGTTGCAGAGAACCGCCGCCGCACATCCGTCATCGGCGTCGGCGTCACGGCCCGGCCCGATAACGGAGCTCTGCGCGTAACGTACGTCTACAAGGATGCGCCTGCGGACAAAGCGGGAATCAAAGTCGGCGAACTGATTTCGCTCATCGACGGCAAGGCACCCGAGGGCGCAGCAGCGCTGCTCGGCGACGAAGGCAGCGAGGTCAAGCTCACGGTCAAGGGCCAAGACGAGAAGGAGCGCGAGGTGGTGTTGAAGCGCGCGGCCCACTCGACGGCCCGCGCCGATACCCTGACATGGGTGGGCGAGGACGCCGCCATCCTAAAGATCCATTCCTTCCAGCGCGGGTACCGGATGGACGCGATCGACCAGCTCATGGGGGAAGCCGCGAAAGCCAAGTTCTTGATCGTGGATCTGCGGTCCAACGGCGGGGGATCAACCGCTAACCTGCAGCATCTGCTCAGTCACTTCCTACCCGCCAACAGCGTGATCGGGACCTTCATCAACCGGCAGCTTGCGCAGGAGTTCGAGAAGCTGAACGGACGAGCCGAGTCCGACCCGCTGGTGCTGGCCAAAGCCGCCACTCGCAACTACCGGACGAGGGCGTTGCCGCAGGGGCAGTTCAAGGGGAAGGTTGCGGTGCTGATTAACCGAGGCTCCGCAAGTGCGAGCGAGATTTGTGCCTCTGCCCTGAGGGAGCATCTGGCCGCGACGGTGGTCGGTTCGAGGACGGCCGGTGCGGTGCTGGCCTCCGTGTTCCGCTCGCTGCCGCACGGCTACGAACTCCAGTATCCGGTGAGCGACTACGTGAGCTTCAAGGGCGTCCGCCTGGAGAAGAATCCGGTGGTGCCGGATATCGAAGTAACCGAGCCAGTTGCGGATGGCAAAGATCCGGTGGTCGAGGCGGCGCTGAGCAAGCTGCGATCTCAATAGCAAACCGTTCCGGCGGTCAGGCAGGTGTCGTGCGTTTCCATGACGTGGAAAGCGCGGCTTGCGCCCAGCTGCCGGTTCGACAAGGATAAGGGGCATGGGAGCCCCACATCACGAGCCGCACGACATGGCCCACTACCGGCCATTCTTCATCGTCATTGCGCTGGGAATGATCCTGGGCTACGCGTTCTGGATGTTCGTCATGAAGATCACCGGCGCCTGACCTAGCTTCCGGCGGACGTGGCGAGCGTGACGACGCTGTGGCGCGGCAGGGTGAAGCTCGCTCTTCCGGAACTTGAGACGACATCGAGCTCGGAAGGCGAGACTAGGTCGGGCCGCTCGAACGTGTTGTGCGCCGTCATATCGGGAGCCGACAGGACGAGCCCGCGGACGGGCGTGTCCCACTCGAGCCTCAGCTCGTAGTCCTGCGACGGATCCAGGTTGACCAGCGACATGAGCATATCGCCGACGGCATCTTGGGTGGCGGAGACGGACATGGCAGGGAACTTCTTGCCCCCGATGTCGCAAACAGGCGCGTCGAACGCTGCGGGCACGACTCGGCCGCCTTGATGCCGCTGCAGCATTTGAAAGACCCAGTAGGTGGGCGTGCGCAGCATGCGCGGACCATCCGTGAGGATCACGGCCTGAAGCACGTTGACGAGCTGGGCAATGTTCGCCATCACCACCCGATCTGCATGCCGGTGGAAGATGTGCAGAGTGGCGGCTGCGACCACCGCGTCTCGCACGCTGTTCTGTTGGTAGAGGAAGCCGGGAGTGGAGTCGGGCTCGCACTCGAACCAGGTGCCCCATTCATCGACGAGGAGCCCCACCTTTCGCTCCGGGTCGTACCGGTCCATGATCGCGATGTGGTCGCACAGGAGACGGTCCATCTCCAATGCTGCGGCCATCACGGCGGACCATTCTTCAAGCGTAAAACGCGTTGCAGAGCCTTGTGGGGGCCAGCCGGCGCAGAGGGTGTAGTAGTGGAGTGAGAGGCCGTCCATCTGCTCGCGCGCTCGGTCCATCAGCACCTCCGTCCAACGGAGATCGTGCGAGTTGGCCCCGCAGGCGATGCGATAGACCCGGTTGCCGCCGTAGTTCTTGACGAAGGTGTTGTAGCGTCGGAATTCGTCGGCGTAGTACTCCGGACGCATGTTTCCTCCGCAGCCCCAGCTCTCGTTGCCGACGCCGAAGAAGGGCAACTTCCAGGGTTGCTCCCGGCCGTTGCGCCGACGCCAGTCGGCCATCGGCGACATGGAGTCGGACGAGATGTACTCCACCCACTCCATCATCTCCTGAACCGTTCCGCTGCCGACGTTGCCGCACACGTATGGCTTCGCCCCCAACAACTCGCATAGATCGAAGAACTCGTGGGTTCCGAAGTGGTTGTTCTCCACAACTCGTCCCCAGTGAGTGTTGAGGATGCTCGGTCGCTGCTCACGTGGGCCGACGCCATCCTTCCAGTGGTATTCGTCGGCGAAGCAGCCACCCGGCCATCGGAGCACCGGGATTTTCAGCTCCCTCAAGGCGCCCACGACGTCGTCGCGAAGCCCTCTGGTGTTCGGAATCGACGACTCCTCCCCGACCCAAAGGCCCTCATAGATCCCGCGGCCCAGGTGTTCGGCGAAGTGGCCATAGATGTTCGGGTCGACGGTTGGCCCCAAGGAATTCAGGTCCAGGCGAAGTTCGATCTGCTTCATGGCCGCTCCTGTCCGTATCGGTTCTGGTATCGCTGGTGCCACTTTTCCAGCTCGTCAGGCGGCATAGGCTTCGGGTGCCCCATTTGCATCGCCAGCCAGACCGTCTTGGCGACGTCCTCGACCATGACCGCCGCCTTGAGGGCAGCGCGTGGAGAGCCGCCCCACGCGAACACGCCGTGGTGCGCAAGGAGGATCGCGGGCGAGCGGCCGCGGTGGCGCAAGATTGCCTGGCCGATGTGTTCGTCCTCGTTGTCGGCGTAAGGGGCGCAGGGGATTTCGCCGCCGAACTCATCCGCAATGGCCGTAAGCACGGGCGGGATCGGCCGGCCAAGCGCCGCAAATGCGGTGGCATAGTTCGAGTGCGTGTGGACCACACCACGGATCTCGGGGAGGTGCCGATAGAGGAACAGATGGTGGGGCAGATCGACACTGGGCTTGAGGCCGCCCTCAGCCGTTCCTGTGGCAACATCCACCGCCACCAACGTATCGGGCGTGATCGCCTCGTAATCGAACCCCGACGGTTTGATCAAGAGGAGGCCGCTCTCAGGGTCGTAGCCACTGGCGTTGCCGGAATGCATCGTGACCAGCCCCTGCCTTGGCAACTCCCGATTGACGGCGGCCACTTCATCCCTGAGCTTGTCGAGGCTCATCTTCCCAAAAACCCTCCGGTCATCCCGTAGGAGACCTCATTCCAGCGCAGCTCGTTGCGAAGGTCCTCGAGGCGAGTGCGCTCGTCGATCACCAGAATCTCGATGCCGGCGATCTCGGCAAAGTCCCGAAGATGCTCGGTCGTCACCGCGTAGCTGAAGCCGGTGTGGTGCGCGCCCCCGGCATAGATCCAGCCCGCGCACGCCGTCTTGAAGTCGGGCCGGGGCTGCCACAGGGCCCGGGCGACCGGCAGGCGCGGCAGATCTTGCTCGGGAGCCAGAGCCATCACCTCGCTGACGACCAGCCGGAATCGGTTGCCCAGGTCGATCAGGGACGCGTTGAGCGCTGAGCCGGCTGGGGCGTTGAACACCAGCCGAGCCGGATCAGCCTTGCCTCCTATCCCCAGGGGATGCACCTCCAGCCGTGGTCGAGCCGAGGCGATCGAGGGGCAGATTTCGAGCATGTGGGCGCCGAGCACTTGGGGCCCGGCTGGATCGAGGTGGTAGGTGTAGTCCTCCATGAACGACGTCCCGCCCGACAGTCCGTCCCCAACCACTTTCATGAATCGGAGGAGGGCGCACGTCTTCCAATCGCCCTCGGCGCCGAAGCCGTAGCCATCGGCCATCAGGCGCTGACAGGCTAAACCTGGAAGCTGGTGCAAACCATGAAGATCTTCGAAGGTGGTCGTGAACCCCTTGAACCCTCCGTCTTCGAGGAAGGTTCGGAGACCGATCTCCTGGCGTGCCGCCTCCACGAGCGCAGCCGGATCGGCTTCGGGTGCGATCTCATACAGGTCGAGATACTCCTCAACCAGTCCGCGCGCTTGCGAATCGGAAACCTGCGCGACCCGCTGCACCAGGTCTCCCACTCCGTAGCCGTTCACCGAGAACCCGAAACGGGCCTCGGCCGAGACCTTGTCGCCCTCCGTCACCGCGACATCGCGCATGTTGTCGCCGAAGCGGCAGAAGCGAGCCCCTTGTAGATCGTGCCATCCGCGGGCTACCCGGACCCATGCTCCGAGCCGTTCGAGGGTCTCGTCGTCTTGCCAGTGCCCGACCACCACCTTCCGCGGCAGTCGCAGGCGTGCATGGAGGTGCCCCGCCTCCCGATCGCCATGGGCCGACTGGTTCAAGTTCATGAAGTCCATGTCGATCTGAGACCACGGCAGGTCCCGATTGAACTGGGTGTGCAGGTGGGCGAAGGGCTTGCGGAGCCCGGTGAGGCCCCCAATCCACATCTTGGCGGGGGAGAAAGTGTGCATCCACAGGATCAGGCCCGCACATGCAGGCGAGGAGTCGGCTTCCTGACAAAGGCGCCGGGCCGCCTCGGCGTCTGTGATCAATGGCTTGAGCACGGTGCGAGCCCCCACCAGGCTCGATCGATCGAGAGCTCGGGCGACTTCCTCGGCGTTGGCGGCCGCTTGCCTCAGCGCCTCCGGGCCATAGAGGTGTTGGCTGCCGGTTACGAACCAGAATTCGGCGGGGTCGAGATTCTTCATGATGCTAGGCGAGGCGTCGTCGTTGGAGAAGGCTGTCGGCGGTGACTCCCATGAGGATCACTGCGCCCATCACGGCGAAATTGAGTGAGCTCGGTATGCCCAGCAGGTTCACGAGGTTTTGAAGGACCTGGAGCAGCGCGACTCCCATCAAGACCCCGAAAATCGATCCTTCTCCGCCCCTCAGAGAGAAACCGCCGAGCACTGCTGCGGCGATGCCGTAGAGCTCATAGAAGTTGCCGTGAGAAGAAGGGGCGACGGAGTTCGTGTAGAAGGCGAATATGATCGCCGCCAGGGCCGTCAGCAAGCCTGAGATGACATAAGCGCCTGCCTCGACGCGCTTGGTCGCAATTCCGGAGAAGCGGGCTGCCTCCTCGTTACGGCCCACGGCATACAGGTACCGGCCGTAAACGCTGCGGTGCAGGACGATTCCAAGCACGAGCGCGAGGATCAGGAGGATCACCAATGGCCACGGCACCCCCAGGAAGTTGCCGATCGCCAGCTCTTTCAGTCCCCCGACGTCGCCGCTGCCGAAGCCTTTGGTTTCATCTCCGGCCACGAAGCGGGCCAATCCGCGGTAGAGCAGGAGCCCGCAGAGGGTGACGATGAACGGTTGGAGCCGCACCTTGGTCACCAAAAAGCCATGGGCAGACCCCAGTGCGAGGCCGATCGCCATGCAGGCGGGTAATGCGATCCACGGCGCCCACTGCCGCTCCACCAACATGATCGAAAGCAGAACCCCCAGCAAGGCGATCATGGATCCGACCGAGAGGTCGATGCCGCCAGTCACGATGACGACCGCGATTCCCAGGCTGAAGATGCCGTACATCCCGATGAGGCGTGTCGTGTTCTGCAGGTTGATGGGCGACAGGAAGCGAGGGTTCATCGCTGCCAGAAACACGCACAGCAGCACCAAGAGAGCCAAGATGCCAAGCTCCTTGCCGAAGCGGCTAAGCATTGCCCACCGCCAGCCGCATAATCGCTTCCTCAGAGGCCTCGGGTCGTGGCAACTCTCCCGCTAAACGACCTTCATGGAGCACCAGCAACCGATCGCTGATCGTGAGCACTTCTTCCAGTTCCGAGCTGATCATCAGGATGGCAACGCCAGACTGGGCCAACTCGCGCATGAGTGCATAAATCTCCTCACGCGCGCCGATATCGATGCCACGAGTCGGCTCGTCGAAGATGAGGCATGTCGGTTTCATCGCCAGCCACTTAGCCAGCACGACCTTCTGCTGGTTACCCCCACTCAGTCCGGCGACGACCGAGTCGACGGTGGGCGCCTTGATTCGCAATCGGTCGCGAAGAGACTCTGCGGCGCGGGCCTCTTGCCTGGGCCGTATGAGGGTGGCGGTGCTGTAGCGGCCGAGGTCGGGAAGGGTGACGTTTTGCCGTAGGGGCATCGACGTCAGCACGCCTTGCTTGCGCCGGTCTTCAGGCACCAGGAAGAGGCCTGCGCGTATGGCGGCTCGAGGGGAAGGCGGAATGGGCGCGCCGTCCAGCACCACGCGGCCCTCGAGCCTTTGGTCGATGCCGAAGATCGCGCGGACTAACTCGCTGCGGCCCGAGCCGACGAGCCCGGCGATGCCCACGATCTCGCCTGCCCCGACCTTCAGGGAGGCCGCGTGCTGGGGGTATCGGCGGGTTCGCAGCTCCACGACCTCCAGTCGAGGCTGACCGACTGCCGCCTGAGGCGAGTGAGACCGGGTGAGTGGCCGACCTACCATCAGGCGAACCATAGCGTCGTGGCTTATCGCGTCTTGCGTCAGTTCTCCGGCATTACGGCCATCCCGGAGCGCCACTACCCGGTCCGCGATCTGCTGGATCTCATCCAGCCGGTGCGATACGTAGATGATGCCGACGCCCTGGTCTCGGAGCTCGCGGACAACCTCCAGCAGCCGCCGGGTTTCGGTGAGCGACAAGCTGGAGGTGGGCTCGTCCATGATCAGCACGCGAGCCTGCAGCGAGAGCGCCTTTGCGATCTCGACCATCTGCTGCTGCGCCAGAGAGAGCCTGTTGAGCGGGGTGCGCGGGTCCCACTCCAGTCCGAGGCGGCTGAGCAAAGCCTTGGTGCGCCGTTCCGCCTCGCTGCGGTCGATCAAGACCCTCCACTTGGTCGGCTCCCGACCCAACAACACGTTGCCCGCGATGTCGAGATTGTCGAGGTTGCAGAGCTCCTGGTGAATCAGGGCGATCCCCAGTTTCGATGCGTGCGCAGCCCCGGCGATACGAACCGGCACACCTTCTATGAAGATCCTTCCGTCGTCCGGCTGCTGCAGCCCTCCCAGCACCTTGATCAAGGTGGACTTCCCGGCGCCGTTTTCGCCGATCAGCCCGACGATTTCACCAGCTTGGACACTGAGGCTCACGTCGTCCAGCGCCACCACTCCCGGGTAGCGCTTGGTGATGTCGCGAGCCTCGATCATTCCGCTAGCTTCGCCCGCGGAGCTCGTCGAGCTTCTTCCGAAACTCCTCCACGTTGTCCGCCCGCACCACGAGTGTCGGCACGATCAGGAGCTTGTTGTCCGGTATCCCATCGCCTTTGCCGAACTTGACTTCCGCCATGAGCCTCACCGACTGGTAACCAAACTCGTATGGCTGCTGCACGATCGTTGCGAAGATGTCGCCGCTCTTGACCCCGTCGAGGGTCTCGTCCTCCTCATCGAAGCAGACGATCTTGACCTTCCCCGCCTTGCCGCTCTCCTTGACGGCGTTCAGAATCGCAGGCCCGTTATAGCTCCAGAGTCCGACCAAGCCAGCGACGTCCGGCACGTTGACGAGTGTGTCGGCCACGTTCGACTTGGCTTTCGCTCGGTCGGTCTCGTCTGTACGCACATCCAGAATCTGGATGTCGGTGCCCTGAATGGCCTCCCGCAAACCGGCGAGCCGGTCCTTGGCGTTTTGCGCGTCCTTCATGCCCACGAAGACCATGACTTTGCCGCCATTGGGTAGCGCCTTCTTGAGCTCCTCTCCGGCTTGACGTCCGGCCGCCACGTTGTCTGTACCCACGTAGGCAGCGCGATCGCTTTCGGGGGCGTCGCTGTCCTGTGTCACGAGCAGCGCCTGCTTGGCCGCATTGTTGAGCATGTCGGTCTGGTTCGCCGGATCGACCGGGCTGATAGCGATGCCGTCCACACCCTTGGCAAGCAGGTCGTCTACGAGGCGCTTCTGCTCGGCCGCCGTTCCGTCGCCGGGCATCAAAAACTCGACGCTCACGTTCGCCAGCTCGGCGTCGGCCCTCTCAACCCCCTTGCGGGCGATCGTCCAGAAGTCGGACGCGTTGTTCGTTACGAAGGCCAATTGCAGGTTTTGGCTGGCCGCAGGCGTGGAACCGCCGCTTGCGGCGGTTCGTTCGCTGGCGCAGCCGGCCAGGAGCAGCGTCGGCAGGAGGATTGCCAGGAGAGTCTTCTGTTTGTTCATGTCGTTCTTGCCTCGGTTCTTCGTTTACTTCTACTATCGCCGCTCCACCAGGTCTACCAGTCCCACGTCGATGTACTGCCCCCCGCGAGTCTGGCGGCAGTGCACGGCCAGAACGTGCTCCCCGGCAGTCAACGACGTCAAGAGCCGCCTTGGGATCGGCACGTACGTGTAGGAAGTGGTGTAGCCCCTCAAGGTCGCGATCAAGTTACCGTCTAGATACACCTCCGCGTCCTCGTCGTGGTGGATCTTCAGGTGCGGGTCCTGGAGCTGCGATGGGCGGTCCAGCCGAAACCGCCGCCTTATCCAGATGTCGTTCGATTGCCAGGACGTGCGAACGACCGCGCCAGGCGTCTCAGACCTCCCAAAGCCCGCCGGGCCTAGGCTCCAGCCGCTGTCGTCGAACTTGGGCTCGACCCAATTCTTGGGTGGCTCCTGCAAGGTGTAGCGCCAGGCCACCGGCTCGGCTTCCGCCGTCGGCACGACCTCGACCACCCTCGGGAAGGGACGGAAGACGGAGGCGATGGCCTCCTTCAGGGCCGCCTCGTTCGGCTTGAGCACCGCCCGGTCGTAGGTCAGGAGCCCGTTGACCTCCGTCTCGACGTCTGTGGTCTGGGTGTAGACCGCGGCCGAAAGGCCTGGCGAGGCAATGAGCGGCCGGAGCTGCCGGATGTTCTGCACGAGCGCATCTGTCAGCGCCTCCCTGCTCGTGAAGGATCGGTAGCCCCAGTTGTTCTCGGACAGCCACGTGTGGCCGCTCAAAGGAAGGCCCAGCCCGCCGAACTCGCCCAGCACCGCCGCCCTCGCGACCTCGGGTCTGGGCGAGCCTGGGCCGGGGTAAACGTGGTAATCGATCACGTGGCCAACCGCACGGTCCGTCCATCCACTCGCCATGTTCAGGAGGCGGGTTGGGTCCAGCCAGCCGGTGAGGCCGGCGATTCGAGCCGTGTCGTACTGCCCCCATCCTTCGTTGAAGACCACCCACATGACCACCGAAGGATGGTTGTAGAGGGATCGGATCATCCGCGAGAGCTCGAACTCGAAGTTCGCGGCCGACTCTGGGGCACGCGGCACGTCCGGATCAGCGCCGCCGATGTAGCGATCGCCGCTGGGCATGTCCTGCCAGACCAGGAGCCCCAGTCGGTCGCAATGGTAGTACCAGCGTGCGGGCTCCACCTTCACATGCTTGCGAACCATGTTGAAGCCCAGCCGCTTCGTGACCTCCAAGTCGTAGCGAAGCGCCTCGTCGGTCGGGGCGGTGTAAAGGCCGTCGGGCCAGAAGCCCTGATCGAGCAAGCCGATCTGAAACAGGGGGCGCCCGTTGAGGTGAAGCCGGTTCAAGCCGGCCGAATCGGGCTGAACGCTGATCGACCGCATCCCGAAGTAGCTGTCAACCCGATCGAGGATTCGGCCCTGTTCATCCACGACCGAAATCCGGAGGCCGTAGAGGAAGGGCCGCTCTGGGCTCCAAACCTTGGGGCGCGGAATTCGGAGCACGAGCTCGACGTCCGGCCGCTCCTGTGCCCGGGCCACCACTCTTCCTCCATCCAGCGCTTCCGCGACGACATGGGCCGCCCGCGTGCTGCGCAAGGAAACGCCCACTCGCGCGCTACTCGATCGGAGATCAGGCGTTATGCGCATCGATTCGACGGAGGCGTCCGAAACCGGCTCAATCCAGACGCTCTGCCAGATGCCACTGGTCGGGGTGTAGAAGATACCGCCCGGCTTCAGAACCTGCTTTCCCCGAGGCTGCCACGAAGCGTCGGTCGGATCCGTCACCTCCACTTCCAGCGTCTGCTCTGGCCCGGACGCGAGAAGGTGGGTGACGTCGAACCAGAATGGATCGTATCCGCCTCGGTGGCCTCCAGCCTCCTTGCCATTGAGCCGCACCCGCGCCTCCCAATCAACGGCCCCGAAGTGGAGGATCAGTCGCTTCCCACGCCAAGCGGGCGGAATCTCGAAGGTTCGGCGATAGTGCGCCTTTTCGCGCGGACCGAGGGTGGCGGCGACGCCCGAGAGGTGGGACTCGATCGGGAAGGGCACCACAATCTTGCGACCGTAGGTAGGGGTTTCACCGATGCCGAAATCCCAGCGCCCGTTCAGGCTGAGCCAATCCTGGCGCACCATTTGAGGCCGGGGGTATTCCGGATGCGGCCTTTCGGCATCGACCTTGGCGGCCCAAGGTGTGACAAGCTTGGGTTGGGCAATCGCTGCGGAAGCGGACGCCGCGGCCAACGGGATCAGAAAGAGGCGGGCCATTCCACGCAGGTGCATGGCTGCCATTCTAGCTAAAGCCGACTGTCTGACACCACCATTTAAGCGAGAGGAACTGGTTAGCAGCTACGCATTCCGCTTCGGCTGCCGCGCACGCTATCGAGCCGGATGATCCCTGGATCAGGCATCGCCGCCTGCTCGCTCGGCCGGACCTCGATGAGCGCCGACTTGAATGATGGCGTGCGGGAACGCGGGTCGACTCTCCGCGGGATGAGCACGTTCGCCTCCGGGTAGTACATGAGAGCGCAACCTCGCGCGATGTCGATGGGCCGGATGAGGACCCCACATATCCGACCAGTTGTGCTCAGCACATCCACCGGCTGATCCGGCGTGAAACCCAAGGCTTGGAGATCGAGCGGATTCACCAGGATCACATCGCGCCGATCTTGGCCGCGGTACAGGTCCTCCTCTTCATACACCACGGTGTTGAACTGGCCCTCGGAGCGAACGGTCATCAATCGGAGCTGGCGAGGCTCCAGCCGCGGATGCGTCGGCAGGCCGTGAGGCCGGAAACTGGCTCGTCCGTCGGGAGTGTTGAAGACGGGCTCATGCAGCACGCGCCCCTGCACGTGGAACTCCTTCCGGCTGCGTCCGATGTCTTCGATAGGCTTGAGCTCGGGCACCAGCCGAGCGATGAGGCCGCGGATGGCGTCGTGGTGCTTGAGGTTCGGCCAATCGAACGGCGCTTCAGGAGCCACGCGTTCGCCCAATTGCGAGATGATCTCGACCTCGCTCGCCAAGCCGGCATGACGCGCACGACCGCCATCGCTCAGCCTGACGTAGTTGAACATGGATTCCTGAGTCGTGGCTTCACTCTCTTCGTCCCGCGCCTTGACGGGCAGGATGAACGTCTCCTGGCCCCTTCCGTGCGCGTGCCCCGTATTGAGGGTCGTGTTCAGGTAAACGAGGGTCTCGACCTTCCCCAGCGCCTCGCCGGCGAACGAGGATTCGGGATTCGCTCCAAAGAGGTTGCCCCCCAGGCAGAACGCGAAGTCGATCTCACCTCGACCTGCCGCCTCCATGGCAGACATCGTGTCGTACCCGGCAAAGCGCGGCACCGGAACCCCCAGCTTGGCCAGACCTTCGAGCGCCGCCTGGCTGAGAGCAGGCGTAACACCGATCGTGCCGAGGCCCTGGACGTTGCTGTGGCCCCGGATCGGCATCAACCCGGCTCCAGGTTTGCCGATCATGCCTCTGAGCAAGGCCAGGTTCGCGATCCACTGGACGTTCTCGACTCCGTGCTCGTGGTGGGTGATGCCCATGGTCCAGCCAAAGATCGTCCGCGCCGACCCCAAGTACATTTGAGCCGCGATCTCGATCTGCTCCCGGGGCACGCCGCTATGTTCTTCGATCAGTGTCCAGTCGAGATCTCGAACCATCTCCCGGATACCTTCAAAGCCGGTCGTGTGGTTGGCGATGAAGTCGGAGTCCTCGCGGCCACTGTCCAGCACGACCTTGGATAGGCCGGCCAGGAGCGCGATGTCGCCGCCGATGACAGGCTGCAGGTAGAGGGAGGCGATCTCGCTGCCCCGAAGCATGCTTCCGAGGTTCGACGGCACCTTGAACCGCTCGAGACCCAGTTCGCGTACCGGGTTCACCACGATGACGTGGCCGCCGCGAGCCCGCATCTTCATGAGGGAGGTCATGAGCCGCGGGTGGTTCGAAGCCGGATTGCCCCCGATCAGGAAGAGCAGGTCACAGGACTCCAGGTCGTCCAGCGTCACGGTGGACGTGCCGGTCCCGACGGAATCCTTGAGGCCCACTCCGCTCGCTTGGTGGCAGTAGTAGGAGCAGTTGTTGACGTGGTTGGTGCCGTAGACGCGGGCGAGGAGCTGCATAAGAAATCCAGCTTCGTTCGAGCTGCGGCCGCTCGAGTAGAAGAAGCTGCGCTCAGGCTCTGTCTGCTTCAGTTTGGCGGCGATGCGCTCGTACGCCTCACCCCACGCGATGGTGCGGTAGTGGGTATCGTTCGGACCCGCGTAGATCGGCTCCGTCAGGCGGCCCGCCATCTCCAGTTCGCGGGGCGAGAAACCCTTGAGTTGAGCGAGGGAGTACGTCTCGAAGAACCGGGGTTCGATTCGGCCCCGCATGTCGGCCGCCATCGCTTGCAGCGACTTCTTGCAGACTTCCGGGGACCGGCCGGCCTCGTTGCGCATGCCACCAAGCTGACCGCCCATGCCGAGCGCGCAGGTCTTGCAGGCATTCTTGCTCGTCATCGCCCGCCAGAGGCGCAGGTAGCCGACCTCGCGCCCCTTGCGCAGGGCGTATCGGATTGCCTGCCAGCCTCCGCCGCTCGTCAGTTTGCGCACCGTGAGATCAGGATACGCTCAGATCACCGGCCTAGCGCTTACGGAATCGCACGACCATCAGCGAGCGAGGCGGCAGCCTCAGGCTCATCTCCGGTGCGACCCGCTCGATTCTCAGCGGGCGTGGCCGGATCTTCTCGGGAGTAGCGAAGCTGTTCTCGTCGCTTAGGCTCTCGCCCGTCATGACGAGTGCTTCGGCGGTCGGGGCGAGCTGTGCCCCTGTGACGTGCAGCCGCAACGTGCGCTCCCGGTTGCTTCCGTTCACGGCTTTCAGCACGATCTCGTTTCGCCGCTGGTCCAACCCGGCGACCGCGGCGAAGTCGGGTGTGGGCAAGTCGCGAATCTCCTCGACCAGCACCCCGTCCAGGTAGCCGCGAGCCACATCTCCCTCTCGTTCGAGACGGATGTCGTACCACCGGCCCTGCTCGATCCTCCCCTGGACGCCCGGTCCGGTGCGTTCGCCATCCTTCTGGAACGCGTGCACCGTGTTGCCCCAGCCTCCCAGATTCCACTGGAACTCCTGATCGGGCGAGATGCCCATCATCACGATGAAGCCTTCTGCTCCGCCAAGCTTACGAGCCTGCAGCCTCATGACGACCTTCTTGGCATCGGCGCGAATGGTCACCTCCCGGACGAGTGCCCTCCGGTTCTCCTCGAGCGAGCCTTGGGAGATAAGCCCGTCGCGCACGGACCACTCTCCCCGCTCGACTTCGAGCTTGCGGCTCTCCATCTGGTCAGCACGAAGCACCGAGCGCCCGTCGATTTCCACCTCGAGGTTCCGGAACTCGGCTTGGGTGCGCCACGTTTGGAGCCCGACGCGGCCGGTGAGGGGCCGGCTGATCCCCTGAGGGGCTTGAACTTGGTGCGCGAGCACCCAATCCGGCCGGTGGTTCGCGAAGAGCCACTGCACCCAGTAGGAAGGGGTTCCATAGGAGCGAGCGCTGTCGAAGACGATGGCGTTCGGATTCCACTGCCGGTTGTTCACATTCACGAAGAGCGGAGCGTACGATGCCATTCGAACCACGTCCGCGTTGCGCTCCATGCCGCTCATGAAGGCGGCTTCCGCCAGCGCCGCAGCCAGGTTTCCCTCCCCAGAGGCGCGAGTCACCGCGTACTCGCCGACGTAGATGCGGGGGCCATTTCGGTCGTAGCTGTCGTACCGGCGGGTATTGCGCCAGAAGAACGCCGGATTGCTGTAGTAGTGCTCGTCGATGATCTCCAGCGGCATGCTTCGGGGCACGCCGCCCCACACGTTCGCCACGACTTGAACATCGGGGTAACGGGCCTTGATCGCCCGAGTCATCAGGGCATAGCGCTCGTCGTAGGCGGGGCCGCCGTTTTCGTTGCCGATCTGAATGTAACGGAGGTTGAACGGCTTCGGGTGACCGTTCCTAGCGCGTTGAGCCCCCCACGTGCTGGTCGTGGGGCCGTTTGCATACTCGATCGCGTCCAGCGCATCTTGGACGTAACGCTGCATCTGGTTCATGGGCGCGGTTTCGGTGTGGGACATGCCACAGTTGGCCACGAAGAGGGCCGGCGAACCGAGGTCTTCGCACCACTGAAGGTACTCGTGGAATCCGAAGCCGTTCGATGAGGGGTAGCCCCAAAAGATGCGGGCAAATGGGGGCCGTTCCTCGACGGGGCCGAGCGTCGCCTTCCAGTTGTAGGCCTGGGCGAGGTTGTGTCCCTCGATAAAGCAGCCGCCGGGAAAGCGCACGAAGCCAGGTCGAAGAGCCGCGATCTTCTCGGCAAGGTCCCGCCGCAGTCCGTTCGCCCGACCCTTCCAAGTATCGAGCGGCATCAGCGACGCATACGCGATCCAGGTGGTGCCGACGGACTTCGGAAGGATCGCCAGCCTGGCCTTGGCTTCGCTTTGGCTCGCGGTGAGGGTCGCCTCTAGCATCCGCCAACGGCCATTGGTGGAGTCGAACGAGGCGGAAGCTCGACGCGCGTTGGAGGAATCTTCGAGCACGGCATCCAAGGGTGTGTCGGTTCGCACCCAGAGACGGAGCCGGTAGCGCGCCCCTGCCCGAAGCGGGATGCCCCAGAAGCCTTCGTTGATCACGCCGAAGCGCCCACTGG
>DATLGQ010000282.1:0-3424 GCA_035540435.1 Fimbriimonadaceae bacterium | reverse complement strand
TTCTGCTCCCGTTCGGCTCTGGCGCGGGCAGCCTCGGCCGCCTTCTGCTCGCGGGCGAGTCGCTCCTCTTCCGCCCTCTTCGCGGCTATCTCGGCCGCAATCTTTCGCTGCTCCTCATCCTGCTGTCGTCGGCGCGCTTCGATGGCCGCCTTCTCGCGCTCACGTTGGGCAATGATTTGACGGCGCAGGTCTTCCTGAGCGGCTTTGTGGGCGGCCGTGACCGTTCCGTGCTTGAGGAGGCCCGCGATGACGTCGGCCCGCTTGTACTCATCCCGGTACTGGCGCAGGATGTCCGGCGCCTCGGCTGGTTCCCGGGCGGTCCGCGGGTTCCGGTGCATACGGATAAAGCGCTCGGCGCCGGTCGAGGAGGCGAAGAAGCCCTCAGGTGTCCACGCCACCCACTGCTCTTCCTTTGCGGGAAAGAGCGAGAGCGTAGGCTCGATCCCTCGTTCTCTGAGTCCTATCTGCTTCACCGGACTGCGCAGATTCCAGATCCGCACCGTTTGATCCGAAGAACAGGATGCGAGCCACTGGCCGTCGGGGGAGAGCGCGAGGTCGTTGATGCCGCCTTGGTGCCCCAGCAACGCGGTCTTGTTGCGCAGATCCTTGTCGTAGATGTACAGGTTGTAGATGCTGCCGATCGCGTATCGGCCATCGGGGAGCGGAACCACGCAAGTCAACCGGTCGCCGAACGCGCTTTGGTCGAGTCCGAGGTTGAGGGTTCTGCCGGCCAGCGTGATCTGATACCCGGTGCCGGCGCTGTTGCGTTCCAACTTGGTGCCGGCGGGCTGCCTTCCTGACTGCGACCAGGTGGCGCCGGCTGGATTGACGAGCGAGGCTTGGGCGATGGAGAAGGCGCCGTTAATGGGATCGAAGCGGCCGAATCCGACGGTGGTGCCGTCTTGGGACCACCTGACGCGGTTGATGTGCTGGCCCCAGCCATCGATCGTCCTTCCAGCCTTGTCGTCAAGCGGCCAGGAATGCATGAAGCCGCCGTCGCCACCCACTACGACCGTGTCCGAGGTGGGTGCGATCGCAAGTGCGTAGATCCAGGGGTTCGACAGCGGCAACGACTTGACGGGCTCGGCCCCTCCTCCGATCTTGAAGACCAGGATCTCGCTGAGCGCGGCATCGGAGCCGCGCAACTCGGAGCCGACGGCAAGGGTCGTCGGATCCTTGGCAAAGTCAAGTCCCCAAATGTCTCCCTTACCCTTGAATGTATCGACCTGCTGTCCCGTCTTGACATTCGCGGCATCGAACACGAGCACTTCGCCGTTGCCACAGCCGGCGGCGACGTACTTCCCGTCTCGGGAAAAGGCCACGCTCTTGACGGCCGATTTGACGCTGACTTCACTGATGAGGCCACCGGTCGCCTTCCAGAGTTTGAGGCCGCCCATCTCATCGCCTACCGCCAGGCTCTTTCCATCGGGGGAGACCGCGAGACCGTAGATGGGCGCTCGATGGCGTCCTACCTCCGTAAAGCGGCTTTCCTGGATGTTCCAGCGCCGGACGATACTCTGCCTTCCGTTGACGCTGCTCGTGTTGTTGTCCGCGGAGTAGAGAATGTTTTGCTCGCCGGGTAGGGGGCTGAAGGCGAGGGCGCTGATGGTCGCCGAATCCTTGACGGGGATAACTTTGCGCACGGCGCCTGTGCGGTAGTCGATCAGGCGGATGAGGAAGACCGTGGTGCTGCCGCCGATGTCGGGCAACGGGCCGGATGGGCCTCCGGAACCGATCTCGCGCTGAACGCCGCCGATTGCCACCAGACCTTCGCCGTTGACGGCCAAAGAGTAGATCTGGCCCTCTTTACCCCGGTCGATCCGCCCCCGCAGCACCCGCTCCTGGGCAATGATTCCTTGAGCCAGACGCGAGCTGTCCCATACTCGCACGACCTTGTCGTAGCCGCCGGAGAGCATGGTCTTGCCGTCGGGCGTGAAAACGACTCTGGAGATGTCGGCCGTGTGGGCGCCTGCCTCGATCGTCAGGAACTGCTCACCCTGCAGTGCCGGCAACGCAACCCCGGACGGCAGCACTTGCCCGCACACGATGAACGCGCTCAGCATCGCTGCGAGCCTAAGCCGGTGGAGCCTATGAAGGGAATACGTGCGGCTCATGGACCACGACCATTATACGGTTCGTTTGAACTTGTAGGAACCGAAATCAGCAGGAACCTGGCAGATGTCGAAGAGCGAGAGGGACCGACTTCTTCAGGCGGCCCCTCTCGAGCGTCTAAAGACTATCCAGCTTCCTCTGAACCTGGGCCTTCTCGTCGTCTTTAAGCGGAGCTTCGAGGGCCGACTGCAGCACCTGCCGCGCATCGTCCTTCCGCCCTTGTTGGATCAGCAGATCTGCCAGACGCAGATGGGGAGCGAGATGCGACGGGTCTGCGGCAATCGCCTGGCGATACTTCTGCTCGGCTTCGGCTGGATTGCTCTGGTACTGCTCGTCGCCCGACATCCGGAGTCGGACCGACATCGTCCTGAGCTCTTCAGGAGTGGGATCGCCTCGGTGGATGAGGCTTCCTGGTCGATCGTCGAACGCGTTGCGAATGTTCGACACGAGCATCTTGGCCAGTTGCTCCGGCGAAACCCCGCATTCGGAAGCCCAGGCGGGATCGGCGGTCACGAGAGTGCCGTCTGGCGCCTTGGGAGCCTTGACGATCACCTGATTGTTAGCCCGGCCAGATGAGAGATGCATCCACCAAAGGGCATCCTTCTTGTGGAGATCTCGAAGTCGGTCCGCGATCAGATCGGCTCGCTTGGCGATCGTGAATCCGCCGGAATCCGACATGATTTCGACCAACGTCTGGCGTCGGTTCTCGATAGAAACGCTTACGACGCCAATGCGCTTGCCGGCTACCGTGCGAACGGTAGAGGAGAAGACCGGGCGGGTCGTCACGCCGGGAAGCTTGAAGTTTGGCGCCTTGACCGCCGGCTTGGTCACCGGTTTGGCAGCCGGTTTTGCCGGCGGGCTCTTCGTCGGGGGCTTCTTGGTCGGCGGGTTCTTGGTCGGGGGATTCTTGACTGGCGGCTGAGCCTTGGGCGGCTCGGGCTTGGCCGCCGGCGGCGCGGCGGTCTTGGACTTCAGCAGCGCGCTGAGCTTGGGGAGCTTGTCGCCACGCCCGCGACTGACGAGAGTGCCGGTGCGGGGGGCGTTGGCGGGATCTTTCATCTCCTCCAAAAACGTCTCGACGAGCTGCTTCTCACTCAGGAGTAGCTCTGCCTTGTTCAGGTAGTAGCGCTCGAGCGCGGCTTTGAGGGCGGGCACGTACGTGCGCACCTCGGGATCGAGCTCGGATTCGATCTTGGTCAGGTAGGTGATGGCTTCCTGATACTTGGCCTTCGCCTCTGCATCCTGGGCCGGCGCAAACATAGCAGCCCCGAGTAGAGCGAGGCAGCAAGCGGCAACGAGCGCGATTCTGGTT
>DATLGQ010000281.1:0-3271 GCA_035540435.1 Fimbriimonadaceae bacterium | reverse complement strand
AGGGCTTGGACCATCAGCGTGTCGCCTGCCATGCGTGTGCGCGCGGGTCGGTTGCCGAAGTACACCGAGAGCGACTGATCCCCGCCGACCGGGAACCATTCACCCGGCGTTACCCAGTCGGGAAGCAAGAGCCTCTTGGCCGATGGCCTACTGGTCGAGGCCTCCGCTCGAGCAGGCGATTGTGAAGCGAACAGCATCCAGAGAGCGAGGCCGGTGGCGAAAACCCCCGCTACCGCCGCCAGGGCCAGCGGCAGGCGCCTGGCCGTCCTTGGGAGCGTCGCCTGACCGAGGACTTGGAACACCTCGACTTCTTCGGGGAGACGCTTGGAAGCCCCACCGCCCACGGGGGCGCACTGCAGCTTGAGAATGGGTCGAATCTGAACGTAGACCTCACGCGTGATGCAGACGCCGCCGGGCTGGGCCATCGCATGGACGCGGGAGGCGATGTTGACGGCATTGCCGTAAAGATCGTCGTCCTCTTCCACGACGTCGCCGACGTGCACGCCGATTCGTACCGACACCGCATCCTCGAGCTGGAGCTCGACGTTGAGCGAGGCCATCTGCTCCTGGATGTCGAGCGCACAACTGACGGCCTCCACGGCCGAGGCGAACTCAAGCATGGCCCCATCCCCGAGCATCTTCACGATGCGGCCGTGGTGAATGAGTGCCGAGGCCTTGACCAAGCGCTCGACCCCCTCTCGAGCTCGAAGCGCAAGGCCCTCGTCCCGGCTACTGCGGTCCGTGTATCCGGCGATGTCGGCGAACAAGATGGCGGCAAGCTTGCGTTTGGGTGTCACGAGGGGCCTCAGAACAAGAATACAGCCAAACACCGCTTCGGGATTCCCGCTCTGCTCAAGTTGATCCCTCGGTCCCGACCATCAGGTTTTTGCCGAAGCAAAGGCCCCGGCGTACTTGAGACCGCTACCGGTGTTGAATAGAACGACCCTGTCGCACGGACGAATCTGTCCCCGATCCCGCAGGATGGAGGCGGCCGCCAGGGTTGCGCCTCCCTCTGGCGCCGGAAACACCCCCGTCGCCTCAGCCATTGCTCGGCAGGCCTCCAGCATTTCATCGTCGTCTACGGTGATGGCGACTCCCCCCGACGCACGAATCAGATCCAGCATGATGAAGTCGCCAATGGCCTTCGGCACCCGCAGGCCGCTAGCGGCGGTCGAGGCGTTCGGGAACTCCTCGGCAAAACGCTCGCCGCGTGCGAAGGCGGTCGCAATAGGAGCGCAGCCGCTGGCTTGCACACTGATCATGCGCGGCCGCTCGCTTCCGATCCACCCAAGGCGCTCCATCTCCTCGAACGCCTTCCACATGCCGATCAATCCGGTGCCGCCGCCGGTTGGGTAGACGATCACGTCGGGGAGTCGCCAGTCCATCTGTTCGGCGAGCTCGTATCCCATCGTCTTCTTGCCCTCGACCCGGTAGGACTCCTTCAGGGTGGAGAGATCGAAAATGCGGTGGGAGGGCTCGTTCGCCTGGCTCTTCTCGACGAGCGCCCGCACCTGCACTCCGCAATCCGTGATCAGCCCGTCGACCAGCCCTACGCGGGCGCCCAGTTGCTCGCATTCGAGTCGGAAGGCGGCGGGAGTGTCTCGAGGCATGAAGACGTGGGCCTGCATCCCGGCCTTGGCCGCGTACGCAGCCATCGCTCCGCCGGCGTTGCCGGCCGTGGGCACCGCCACCTGGCGAATGCCATGCCACCGCGCCATGGAGATTGCGGCGCTCATCCCGCGTGCCTTGAACGAGGCGGTTGGGTTCAGCCCTTCATCCTTGACGTACCAGCGCTCGCCCAGTCGGGGAGCGTGGTGAAGCGGGGTCAGCCCTTCGCCGAGAGATACCGGCTCGCATGGAGGCAGCACTTCCCGGTAGCGCCAGAGAGTCGGCTCGCGATCCCTCAGCGTTTCTTTCGTCAGCTTCGGGATGTCGTAAACCGCCTCCAGTGGCCTTCCGCACTCGCAGGTATTGATCGGAGTCTGCCACTGGTATTCCCGACCGCAAAGCCAGCACCGAAGATGCGAGAGCATGGCCTGATGATGCTCGATAGCGGCGGCTACTTGACTTGCTCGATCTCGTAAGACATCCGCAGCTTGGCGGGGCTACTGAACTCGTATTCGGCAGTTGCCTTCAGGATCTTGCCGTTCGCTTCGTCGAGGATGAACTGGCCCGGCCTGACGGATTTGGCTACCTGTCCCTCCGGCAGCACGCCCTCGATGAGAACTGCATTCTTGCCTTCGTGCTGGAGCCTCCGGATGAAGGTGTATTGGATTCGAACCTCGGTGTTGTTCGCCTCCATCTTGCTTTCCCAGCTATCGCCGGGCTTCACTGGGCTTTCCGGCAACGTTACGTTCGCGGTCGCGCCCGAGGGACCTTCCTCGTCCATCGAGTGGCCGAGCGAGTTGTACGTCAAGGGAACCCGTAGGCCGTCCATCTGCATCAGCTGCCTTTCGGCGCCGGACATCACGCCAGTCGCGGTTACCTTCACGTCGTAGAACCGGACGTCCCAGGTGATCGTCTCGCCCTCCACCTTCGTGGCCTTCTCATCCCAGAAAGCTGTCCAGTCCAGCGAACCGTCCCGGTCCACCGGCTGCATCTTCACCTTCAGGCTGTATGTATAGGCGTCGCCGGGCGCGGCCCTGAGCCTGAGCGTAAGAGGCTTGGTATCGGATCGATCGACCTCGGATTTCGCGACCGGGCCTTGCCCGCAGCCGAGGAGGGGCCCACAGCCGGCGAGGGCCAGCACGAGTCCGCCGGTTAGTAAATGGATCGCCTTCATGCGGTCTTGCATGGTATCTCAAGTGGATCAAATGAGGGGAGGTGGCTGCCGGACTAGGATTCGAACCTAGACGTGCGGCACCAAAAACCGCTGTCCTGCCATTAGACGATCCGGCAAAGCCAGCCTGATTCTACCGGTTCGCTCGCTCGAGCTGGTTGACCGCGCCGACATGATAGGCGAGGTGGGCGAGCGTGCCCAGCATCGCGGGTATCGGATCGGAGGAGTCGAAAGGCATGGCGCGGACATGGGCAAGCATGCGATGGGCGGCTTCGAGCAAGAGGCGGCGCTCCTCCTCCCATTCCGGCGCACTGAACTGTTGCACCGACCAGCTTTCGTCCCAGTTCACGCTCCAGTCGCCCTTCTCAAACCAGCGATTCACACCCTCGATGGTCATCCGCATGTGCCGGATGTGAGCTCCGATGCTGCTAGCTTCCCCAAAACGGCGCGAGGCCGACTCGGCATCGACTCGGGAGGCGATCGAGATGAGCC
>DATLGQ010000280.1:0-5091 GCA_035540435.1 Fimbriimonadaceae bacterium | reverse complement strand
TGATGGAAGCCGTCCAAGTCGCCGAGAGGTTTGGCCGGTGCAGCCGGCCCATGCGAGACCTGGCAAAACGGCACGTACTCCCGGGTGTGGTCGGTGGATTCGTCGGTGGGATCGTTGCCGTGATCGGCGGTGAGGATCAGCAGATCGTCCTCGCGAAGCTGGGAGAGTAGCCGCCCGAGCAGCACGTCGAACTCTTCCAAACAGCGAGCAAAGCCGGGTGCGTCGTTGCGATGGCCGTAGAGCATGTCGAAGTCTTCGAAGTTGGCAAAGATGAACCTGGCGTCGCCCGCGAGAGCGGCTTGAAGCGCCACCGCGTGCTGGGCGTTGCTCTGGGTGCGGGCCACCGGGCGGAATCCTCGGCCCGCGAACAGCTCGGGCACGACCCCGATGCCGTGGACGTCGCCGATCTCGTCGACGATGTTGGGGGGCGGTGGCACCGGAAAGTCTCTCCGGCGCTCGGTACGAGTGAACCCGGCCTGAGCGTCTCCGACGAAGGGCCGGGCAATGACCCGCTGAACGTCGTGAGGCGGCGACAGCAGTTCCCGGGCGATCCGGCACCACTCGTAGAGCCGCTCGATCGGCACCACGCCCTCATGACAAGCCAATTGGAAGACGCTGTCGGCGCTCGTGTAGAGGATGGGGAAGCCGGTGTCCAGGTGCAGTTGCCCGAGCTGGCGGATGATCTCGGTGCCGCTGGCGGCGCGATTGCCGATGGTCTGGGTGCCGATCGCCCGCTCGAAGGCCTTCACGAGGGGAATGGGAAAGCCGTCCGGGTAAGTCGGAAAGGGCCGCTCGAGCACGATGCCCATCATCTCCCAGTGGCCGGTCACACTATCTTTGCCACCCTTGGATAGCGGCCGCAGGCGGCCGTACTCCACCTTCGCCCTCGGCGTGACGGGGCCCGGGATGCCTCCGGCGGCCAGGTATCCGATGGAGGCGAGATGGGGTGCTTTCAGGCCCCCGACTCGGTTCCAGACGTTCTTCAAGGTGGAGGGCTCGTGGGGGTCGCCAAACTCCGGGGCATCCGGAGCGAAGCCCGCGCCACACCCGTCGAGCACGATCACGATCGCACGAGACATGCCTGAGTTTGGCTGGTCCGAAGCTTCTAGCCGCTCTAGTAATGCCAGTCGACGTTGGAAGCCTGCTTGGCGTGACGCTCGATGAACTCCCTGCGGGGTTCTACCTTGTCGCCCATGAGGCGACTGAACATCTGCTCGATCTGCATCTCGAACTCGGGGTCGAGCTTGACCTGCACGAGCTTCCGCTGCTCCGGGTTCATGGTGGTCTCCTCGAGTTCGTCGGCGTTCATTTCGCCAAGACCTTTGAACCGGGTGACGCTCACGTTCTTCTTCTTGAGCGAGCGCACGATCTCGTCCCGCTCCTGCTCGCTCATCGCGTAGTGGCGCTCGCTGTTGCCCACCTTGACGACGAACAGCGGCGGCTGGGCGAGGTAGACGTTGCCGTTCTCCATCAAAGGCCGCATGTAGCGGTAGAAGAAGGTCAGCAGCAGGGTGCGGATGTGCTCGCCGTCGACGTCTGCGTCGGTCATGATGATGATCTTGCCGTAGCGCAACTTATCGATGTCGAAGGTGACCTCGTCCGTCTTGTCCTTCTTCTTCGATTTGCCATTGGTCGAGCCATTGCCGAGTCCATTTCCGAAGGGGGTGGAGGCACGGGCGGCGCCGTCGTCTCCCACGATCATCTCGAAGTCCTCGATCTGCGCATCCTCCTCGCTTTCGGACGCGGCTCGGTTCTTGCCCATGTTGAGATCGATGCCGACTCCGAGGGCGGCGATGAGGGACTTGATCTCTTCGTTGTCGAGAGCCTTGTCGAGGCGCGCCCGTTCCACGTTCAGGATCTTCCCGCGGAGCGGGAGCACTGCCTGAGTCTGTCGGTCCCGGGCGCCTTTGGCTGACCCTCCCGCCGAGTCACCCTCGACCAAGAACAGCTCACACTCTTGTGGGTTCTTGCTGATGCAGTCGCTGAGCTTCCCCGGAAGGCCGAAGCTGTCCATGGCGTTGCCACGACGGATGCTCTCGGCGGCCTTGCGGGCGGCCTCACGGGCTCGCTGAGCGATGATCGCCTTGTCGATGATCCGCTTGGCGATGGCGGGGTTCTCTTCAAAGAAGGTGTTGAGACCGTCTCCCACGAGCGAGTTGGTGAGGCCCTGAACTTCGGGAGTTACCAGCTTGACCTTGTCCTGCGAGTTATACGACGGGTTTTCGAGCCGCAAGGAGATCACGGCGGTGAGGCCGTCCGTGATGTCGTCGGAGGTGAAGTTGGGGTCCTTCTCCTTGAGAAACCCCATGCGCCGGGCGTAACTGTTGACGACCCGCGTGAGGGCGGTGTTGAATCCGCTGACGTGCGTGCCGCCATCCGGGTTGTGGATGTTGTTGCTGAAGGCCAGGATGGTTTCGGTGTAGCCGTCGTGGTATTGAAGGGCGACCTCGATCTCGGTGGTCTCTTTCACGCGCCTGAAAAAGATCACCGGGTGCAGGGTGTCCTTCCCGTCGTTAAGATCCTCGACGAGCTGCGGGATGCCGCGCTGGTAGTGGAAGACCTCGCTGTTGTCGGGGTTCTGCTCGTCGACGAACTCGAACCGCACCATCGAGTTCAGGTACGCCAGCTCGTTCATCCGGGTCTTGATGATCCCGATGTCGTAGTTGGTCTCGTTGAGTACGGTGTCGTCAGCGAGCCAGTGAACCGTGGTGCCGGTGCCTTCGGCCTTTCCTACCACTTTCACCTCGTGCTGCGGGATTCCCCGTTCGTACCGCTGCTGGTAGGCTTGGCCGTTGCGTCGAACGGTTGCCACGAGCCATTTCGAGAGCGCGTTCGTGCAGCTCACGCCGACTCCATGGAGACCGCCGGCGGTCTTGTATCCACCGCCGCCGAATTTGCCTCCGGCATGCAGAACGGTCATGACGACCTGGAGGGCGGAGACGCCCATCTTCTCGTGCTTGTCCACCGGGATGCCGCGGCCGTTATCCTGGACGCTCAGCGAGTTGTCGGCGTGACGGGTCACGATGATTTCGGTGCAGTAGCCGGCAAGCGCCTCGTCGACCGAGTTGTCCAGCACCTCCTTGAACATCTGGTGGAGGCCGCGCTTACCGTTGTCGCCGACATACATGCCCGGGCGCTTGCGGACGGCCTCCAGGCCCTCGAGCACCTGGATCTCATTTGCGGTGTAGTCGCCCTCGACCTTCGAGGCGATCGCGTCTACGGCGGCAAGCTGATCGTCCCCGATGGTCTGGGAGCCCTGAGGCTCGATCGGCTGCTGTTCGTCGTCATGCGGCATGGGCTTGGTGGTTCGTGGAAGAGGCACCTCGGCGATGCCGATCCCTGCCTCGTTTCGAGTCTAGATTCTACCTGAATGGACGCTTGTTGGGTCCGGTTTAGACCGGGGCATTTGGCGGCGGCATCCATTCTTGTGGCGCTACTTCCGCTCGTTTACGAGCGGCGCGATCCGCGTTAGCAGCCACAGCGCGCACCCCAACTTGCTCAGCTTCCCACTCTCCAGCGGAGGTTGATCGGGAAGCAGTAGACGGAGTTCGTTGTGCTCCGCCTCGAAGCCGATGTCGGCACGGGAGACGTCGTTGACCGCGATGGCGGTGAGGCCCTTGCGCTCGAGCTTGCGTGCGGCTTCCTCGAGATCGGGATCCGGCTCGGCCGCGAAGCCCACCACTGCTCCCAGGCACACCTTCGCCAACTCCGCGATCACGTCCGGGTTCGGCACGAGCTCCAGTTGGACCGGTTCTGCCGACCGGCGCAGCTTTCCCAGAGCTGCCCGGGCCGGCCGGTAATCGGCGACCGCGGCGGCACCCAGGATCAGGTCCGCCTGCTCGGCTACCGGGAGTGTGGCTGCCAGCATTTCAGTGGCCGTCCGCACCCGCACGACCTCCGCCCCCAGCGGCATGGGGGCCGACGACGGCCCGCTGACCACCGTCACTTCCGCGCCCATGAGGAGGGCGGCACGGGCAAGAGCGGCGCCCATTCGACCGCTGGAGCGGTTGGAGACGAAGCGGACGTCGTCGATCGGCTCCTGCGTGGGGCCGCTGGTGATCAGGACACGCCTGCCCTCCAGCAGCCGCGCCACCCGCGCCACCTGCAGAACCGCCTCGACGATCCGGTCGTTTGCAGCCAGCTTTCCCTGACCGTACTCGCCACAGGCCACATCGCCCTCATCCGGTTCCACAAACACCGCTGCACGCTCGCGCAGCTGGTCTGCTGCTTCCTGCGTGGCCGGATGTGCATACATAGCGGGATTCATGGCCGGAGCCAGGACCATCGGGCCCGGGTAGGCGAGGGCGATGGTGCTGAGCATGTCGTCCGCAACCCCGGCGGCCAGCTTGTTGAGAAGGTTGGCCGTCGCAGGAGCGATGAGGAGCACATCGGCCTTGCGAGCCCAATCGATGTGGGCCATGCGCCCTCGCTCCGGCTCCTCGAAGGTGTCTTGGAGGCAAGGACGTCCGGTGAGCGCCTCGAAGAGGGCGGGCTTCACGAACTGCTGCGCGCCGTCGGTCAGGCAGGTTCTGACCTCGAATCCAGCCCGCATCAGATCCCGCGCGAGGTCCGCCGCCCGGTAGGCGGCGACGCTTCCGGATACCCCCAACACGATGGTCGGCACTTGAAGGTTTTACATCATGCGCACCGCCCACGATCACTCGAACCGGGTGACGACCAGCTTGAAGGCTCTCTTGCCTTCCGAGGCGGTCTGGCCGAAAAGGTGGGGAAGATCGCTTAGGGCGATCGGTGTCAGCCACTCCGAAACCTGAAAGTTGCCGTCGGCCAGCCAAGCTGCGGCCTGCTCAAAGTCGGAGCGCTCGAAGTTGCAGGAGGTCGTGAAGCGACGCTCGGCTCCGATCCAGGAAGGGTTGAAGGTGACCTGGGCGTCGTGAACCGCCACGTTGACGAAGGTCCCGCGCTTCTCCAGCAGATCTAAGCCCGCCTCGATCGTGTCGGAAAGACCGACGGTATCGATCACAGCGTCGAATCGCGGCGAGTTTCCACCTCCCGGTCCCGGCCTCATGGCCACGGCGCGCTCCATCCGGGGCAACGAGGAGGGGGAGGCGAAGCCTTGAGTCTGGCCGATTG
>DATLGQ010000279.1:0-6442 GCA_035540435.1 Fimbriimonadaceae bacterium | reverse complement strand
GGCCTGGAACGGGCTCACTGCGAACGCCGTACAGTCAGAGTACGAGGCGCCGCGCCATCGTTCACAGCAGCTTGCCTGTCGCGCGGCGACCTACGCCTGGCCCGCCACGATCCTTTTGAGAGCGGCGTTCTCGGCCTCCAGTTCGCGCAAACGGCGCACATCCTGGGTCTCCAGCCCGCCGTAGCGGCGGCGCCACACGTAGAACGTGTTCTCAGACACCCCATGGGCCCGGCAGACCTCCCGGACCGCCTTGCCCGATTCCACTTCCTGCAGGTCCGAACGAGCTACTCTGCCTCCATTCAACCACAACCTTCACCTCTGATACCCCTGATTTGGGGGCAAGGCCTTGGACATATCGAAGCAGTACAACTTATCGTCGACTGCCACAAAAGCTCGGCCACTCTTCTCGTCCACGGCAAGATGCTTTCGCAGCGGCAAGGGGTGCTGCAGGTCCTCCGGCCATGGGATTTCAATCGTAGCTATATGCCTCATCCGATCCCTCCGAGCGAGTGCAACCAGATGGATCATGATCGGATCTGCAGTGTCCCACGGCTTGTAAAACCATGAGTGGCGGATCACTTTGCCCTGGAAACTTGTGCCCCTGGAGACCAGCAGCGCAACGACACCCTCCTGGGTGGCAGCGCACGAAACAAAGGGGAAGGCAAGTTTGACCCCAGCAAACGTGAGGGGTGGTTCATCGGAGCCTAGGATCTCCACGCGAAGCGAGTTCAGTTCGTTTCGGAGCAAGTACAACTTTCCGTCCGCGGCAAGGGTAAAGCCGGTGAATCTATCGACTGGCACGGGTTGTCTGCCTAGCGAGCCCCTGTTGACGAATAGGTTGCCAGAGACCAGTGCTCCCGAGATGCCGTTGATACTGAATGCTTGATACTCGGCGAACAGCTTCGACTGCTTGTCTCCCGCCATCTGCATCGGTTCAGACGCTATGAGCGGCTCACCCTTCTCGTCCACCCCGATCAGCCGGAACGGCGCAGGTAGCGTCTTCCTTTGACCCAAAGATGAGTTCGCTTCTAGATTCGCCCACTCGAAGGTGTCGCTACCAGAGCGCCACTCCACATATGTCCTTCCAGCGCCGCTCCATACGGAAGTTATGTGCCCCGGCGCCTGAACATACAGGGCGGCGGAGACTTGCGCTGCTACTACTATAAGTGTTCCTTTAAGCATTCTTCACACTGCCCGGAAGCCGAGCCGTAAGACTTGCGTTGTCTAAGAAGCTCCTTGGTCGAAAAGCAGTAGGCTTACCACCGAAGGCCACAACAAGAGTCTGTTGTCTGGCACCTTTTGGAAGACATTTCAAGAAGAGTGCTCCGTATAGTGTGACATGGCTCCCGGGGGTGTCCGGTAGCCGAGTGACGAGTCCTCGTAGTAGAAGCGGCGGCAGAGAGAAAGCCTCACCTGCGGGTCAGCCAGATTGCAAAACACTTCGACATCGGGGCAGTCCCTTCTCAGCGTGGAGTTGAAGCTCTCGATATAGGCGTTCTGGCAAGGAGAGCTGGGCCTAATGAAGTGGCTTCCAGAACTGCTCTGAGAGAGGAACACGGCCAGGCTCCTGGAGATGAACTCGCTCCCGTTGTCGCTGCGAAGGAACTCAGGAGCGCCCCGGCCGTCGAACAAGCCGGCCAGCACCTTCTGCACGCGAAGCGACTTGACGCTCCTCGCCACATCCGGAGCCAAGCACTCCCGGGTGACACGATCGCGAGCACCTTGAGCATCGTGCCGTTGAGGCAGGCGTCGAAGCACGGTTGACCTTTTCTCTCATTTCGCCCATATAGATGGGGGCTACAGAGGTCTGGAGACAGTGTCGAAAACGAACTTCCGGATGAACTGACGAGTGAACAACTGCGTGAGCATCCGTCCGTGGTACACGGGATGAACGAGGGAGCCTAGGTTCAGGAAGGACCGCAGATGAACCTGAGTGACACCTCACGCCAAGCGGCCCCGAAGAGGCTCGCCGAGTGAAATGCCGAATGAAATCACGCGCCGGAAGCCAGGGCAGCCGTCGAGGAGCTGTTCCAGGTCTCCCGAGGGAACCCGGACCGCCTCCGGCCCATCAGCTAAACTGCATGGCGAGGCCAATGCGAGCCCGAGGTTGATTTGAGAGTCCCGTTCTACGACATCAAGGCCCAGTACCTGGAGCTGCAGCCCCAGATCGATGCAGCCGTTCACGAGGTGATTTCGAGCGGCGCCTACATGATGGGCCCGAACCACAACGCGTTGGAGCGCGAGATCGCCGAGATGCATGGCGTCAGGCACGGCATCGCCTGTAACAGCGGAACCGATGCGCTGCGAATCCTGTTGGATGCGGCCGAGATTGGAGCCGGCGACGAGGTCATCACCACCGCCTTCACGTTCGTCGCAAGCGTGGAAACCATCGTCCAGGTCGGCGCGACCCCCGTCTTCGTCGACATCGACCCGGTCACCTACAACATCGATCCGGCGAAGATCGAGGCGGCCATCACGCCCAGGACCAAGGCGATCCTGCCCATCCACCTCTTCGGGCAGCTCGTAAACATCGAGGCGGTCAAGCGAATCTGCGCCGAGCGGGGCCTGATCCTGCTGGAGGACGCGGCCCAAGCGGTCGGCTGCTCATACAACGGGGCCTTCACCGGCTCGTTCGGCGTCGGAGCCGGATTCAGCTTCTACGTCACCAAGAACCTGGGCGCCGCCGGCGACGCCGGAATGATCATCACGAACGACGACGAGATCGCCCAGCGTTGCAAGTCGATCCGAGTCCACGGGATGGGCCGAGAACGCTACTACTACGATCATATTGGCTACACCAGCCGAATGGACGAGGTGCAGGCGGCGTTCCTGCGTGTCAAGCTTCGCCGGCTGGGGGCGTGGAATGAGCGGCGGGCCCAACTGGCGGCCATCTATTGTGAGCTCCTGGAGCGGGCGGGGGTGCAGGTGCCCCAGACGCAGCCAGGCAACAACAACACCTGGCACCAGTTCAGCATCCGCCACCAGAATCGCGACGAGCTGGCGGCGTTTCTCAAAGAGCGAGGGGTCGACACGATGATCTACTACCCGGTGCCGATCCACCACCACGAGCCGTACCGCCGGTTTGCGCCGTCGGATTGGGAGCTTGCCGAAACCGAGCGAGCTTGCCGCGAGATCCTGAACCTCCCCATCCACCAGCACCTTTCCGACGAGCAGGTGCGATACGCTGCCGAGGCGGTGCTGGAGTTCGTGGGAGCCAAGGTTTCAGCCTAGGCTGAGGTATATTTCAGGGGTTCGCGCGGCGGGTGTAGCTCAGGGGTTAGAGCGCCTGACTGTGGCTCAGGAGGCCGTGGGTTCAATTCCCATCATCCGCCCCATTTCCTGTTCGCGAAGCTTTTTTCTTGCTCGGCTCCACCGAGCACTTGCCCCCAAGTCACGTGGGCAATCCCAGGCGCGGCCCCAGCCAGAGCTGGAAGACGAGCCAGAGCACCAGGAACGCGCCGAAGATGAAGAGTTCCACCATCCCTTCTACGCCCTTCCTCTGTATCGATAACGCAAGTAGATCGCGATGGAGTTGAGCAAGATGAGCACCGCCAAGAGCACCAGAATCCCGGCGGCGGCGGCCTCCCGGAAGCCGGGCTGTGGGCGGTCGGTCCAGTTGTAGATCTGGATCGGCAAGGCCGTGAAGTTGTCATGGATGCTCTTCGGCACCACGAACAGGGTCGTGACGGCGCCGATCGTGATAATAGGCGCCGTCTCCCCCATCGCCCGAGAGACCGAGAGGATGATCCCGGTGAGGATGCCGGGAAGGGCGTTCGGCAGCACCTGACGCCGAATGGTCTGCCAGTGGGTGGCGCCCATTGCGTACGATCCGTCGCGGTAGCTCCTGGGTACCGCTCGCAGCGCTTCCTGGGACACGATGATGATCATCGGGAGGATGAGCAGCGACATGGTCAAGGCGCCGGAGATAACGGACCGGTCCAACGAGAACCATCGCACGAACAAAGCCAGGCCCAGCAACCCGTAAACGATCGAAGGCACACCGGCCAGATTGGCGATGTTGAGCTGGATGAATTCCGTGAAACGGGTCTTTCTGAGGGTGAACTCTTCCAAGAAGATGGCGGCCCCGATCCCGATGGGAATCGAAATCAGCGCGGTGAGGCCGATGACCCAGAGCGTGCCCCATAAGGCCGCTTTGATTCCCGCTTGCTCGCCGAACGTCGCCGAGGTAAAGCTGGTCAAGAATCTGACGAGCTTCTGGAAGCCGCCCTCGATCCTGGATTCGAGTCGCGAAACCGCGGCGGCATTTGAGGCCTGATTGAGCGGTTCGAGCCCGGCAGTCGCGCCGATGAGCCTCTCGCGCTCTCCCAGAGCGTGCCGGAGGAACGCTTCGAGCTCGCGCTGGGCTAGCGACTTCGCGCTTGCGTAGAGTGCGATCTGGGAGCCCGGTGTTCTGGCGAACGGCAGCTCCAGGAGCTCGAAGCGGTTGCGGGCGAGGGTCGCCTGCTGCCCTGAGTCCAGCGTCGGCGCCAGCAGCACATCGTGGCTGCCATAAACGAGGCCCCGCGCGGCGGCCTCCCCTGTGGAGGCTGAGAAGGTGATCTGCACTTTGGGCTCAAGTTGGCCAAAGCTCTGCGCGAGGACCTTCAGCGACGGCTGGAGCTCATCCGGCGCGGCCAGCCGAAGCTTGCCCGTGAGCTGCCCAGGCGGCGGAGACTTGAGTCCGAGCCTGGGCGCCCCCTGTTCCCAAACCGTCCAGAGCAAAGAAGCCAGCAGGATGCCGGCGAAGGCGATCGCCAGCGAGCAAAACGCGCCGAAGAAGCGGTCCAACACCTTGCGGCGATCGAATCGCTTGCGCTGGAGGCTCACACGTACACCTGCCGAAATCGTCGCACAAGTCGCTGGGCGAGGATGTTCATGATCATCGTGATCACGAACAGGGTCAACCCGACCGCAAAGATCGTCTGGTAGGCGATCGAGCCCGTGGGCGTATCCCCCTTGCTGATCTGAACGATAAATGCCGTCATCGTCTGGATTTGCTCGGTCGGATTCAGCGTCAGGTTCGGGATGTTCCCCGCAGCCAGGGTGACCGCCATCGTCTCGCCCACCGCACGAGAAAGCGCCAGGATGAAAGCGGCCATGACTCCGGAGAGAGCGGCGGGCACGACGATCTTGAGGGTGACCTCCATCTTGGTCGCCCCAAGCCCGTACGCGCCCTCGCGGAGGGCTTTCGGAACGGCTGAGAGGGCGTCTTCGCAGAGCGACGATACGAGTGGCAGGATCATGATGCCCACGACGATCATGCCGGAGAGCGCGTTGTAGATGTTCAGGTCCGGCAAGATCGTGCGCTGGAGCAAAGGAGTCACGAAGTTGACCGCGAAGAAGCCGTAGACGATCGTAGGCACCCCGGCCAAGATCTCCAGCATCGGTTTGAGCACGTTGCGAAGCCGAGCGGGGGCATACTCGCTGAGGAAGATCGCCGAGAGCAGGCCGAGCGGGATGGCGATGATGCCCGCGCCAATCGAAATCAGGAAGGTGCCCGCCATGAGAGGCAGCACCCCGTAGCTCGTCGGCTCGATGAGGGGCGACCACCGCGTGCTCGTAAAGAACTCGAATGGCGAGACCTGCTTGAAGAAGAGCAGCGCCTCCCGGGCGAGTACGAGAACGATCCCTGCGGTTGTGATGATCGACACCAGGGCACAGAGCAGGCAGAGCAGCCAAATGACCCGCTCTCGAAACGAGCGAATGGGCAGCGGGCTCCGGCCCCCGTCCCGGGGTCGCATGCTCTTGAGCTTTTCTCCCAGTGGAGCCTGAGTGATCGCCACGGCTAAGGTGTCCGGTTTTGGTCCGAGAGAAGGTCTTCGAGCTTGACGCCCGGCGTGAGGGTGCCGCCAAACACGCTGCCGGTGGTCCGGCGTTGGAGACGCTCGAGGGCCAGTTCATAGGAGCGATCGGTGAGGGGCACGTAGCCAACCCGCCCCAAAACGTTGCGCCCTTCCGTCAGCGCGAAGCGGACGAACGCTTCGACCTCGGGCCGATCCAGCGACTTGCGATTGACGTAGATGAGCAGCGGGCGCGAGAGCGGCTGATACTCTCCCGACCCGATCGTGTCAGGAGTCGGCTCAATGGGTCCTTGATCGCCGTCGATCTTGACGGCCTTGAGCTTGTCTCGGTTTTGCTCCAAATAGGCATAGCCGAAGTATCCCAAGGCACCCTCGTCGCCGGCAACGCCGGTCACCAGCGTGTTGTCGTCCTCAGAGGAGTTGTAGTCGGAACGGCTCGACTTCTCCTTGCCGACGACCGCTTTGGTGAAGTAGTCGAACGTGCCGGAGTCGATTCCAGGGCCGTACAGCGTCAGCTTCTTGTTCGGGAATCCAGCGCGAACCTGGCTCCAGTTGTTGATCTTGCTTCCGGGCTCCCAGATGCGGCGAAGCTCGTCGACCGTCAGGCTTTCCGCCCACGTGTTGGATGGATGGACGACGAC
>DATLGQ010000278.1:0-1916 GCA_035540435.1 Fimbriimonadaceae bacterium | reverse complement strand
CCCGGCCGCAGGAACTTAGTTTCGAAGAGTGGGTTCGGCTTGAGGAGGCTCTGAGGTGAAGTCTTCAGGCTGGGGCGTGTCGATGTCGGCCGCGGGCTCGACTCGACCTCTCGCTCCGGTCGGCACGTCGGATGCCAGGGGCGGGCGCCTCGGGATCTGGAGCAAGATGCGGAACTCCATCTGCGACTCGCTGAAGCCAACCTCTCAAATGACGCATCATGATGCTACTTCTGACTGATGCCGGCTGGATAGTAGGTTGTGTGAGGACCACATTCACACCGGAACCCTACAGCGCCAACAAACTGCGCGCACGCGTGAAACGCACCGGCCGACGACGGCGCCGCGACTCTTCGCGAACCCGCTTCATCCCAGGGATGCACTTGATATCGTCCATCATGCCCGTCACTCCCGCAGGTTGCGGGCGCGCTCCATATCCCGGCGCGCCTCGTCTTTGGCGAGCTGCTCGCGCTTGTCGTATTGCCGCTTGCCCCGCGCGAGGGCGATCTCCAGCTTCGCCTTCCCGTGGTTGAAGTACACCTTCGTCGGCACGATCGTGAGCCCCTTCTCCATGGAACGGCGGTCGATCAACTCGATCTCCCGACGGTGAAGCAAGAGCTTGCGATCCCGCCGCCGCTCGGGCTGGAAGTGGCTGCTGTGCTCGTAAGGCTCGATGTCCATGTTCAGCACCCACATCTCCCCGTTCTTCACCACGCAGTACGCATCAGTCAGATGCGCCCGGCCCAGCCAGAGACTCTTCACCTCCGAGCCCGCCAGCACGATGCCGGCCTCGAACGTGCTCAGGAACTCATAGTCGTAGCGCGCGCGACGGTTTTGGATGACGCGCGGCGCATCCGGCCTCTGGTCCTTCGAGCCCTTCTTGGCCATGGCGAGCCAGTCTACCGGGAACGAGTCCCGAGCCCAGAGCTGTTGAAGCTGGGTGCCGTGAACCTCAGAGGTACATTCACAAGCATGAACCTGCGCTCTGCACTCCTCCTGCTCCCCCTTGCTGCCCTCGCCATCGGCTGCGCCGGCGAAGAGGCCGCCAAGAAAGACGAACACGAAGGACACGCTCACGCCAAGCCCCCAGCGCCGTCGGCCGACGCTCCCAAGGTGACCAAGCTCGAAATCAAGGACGTCAAGGTCGGCACGGGACAGGCCGCCGAAGAGGGCGATCTGCTGCTCATGCAATACACCGGCACCCGCCTCGATGGCAAGCAGTTCGACACCAACGATCCCGAAAAGAAGGAAGGCGCAACCCCCTTCAGCTTCGTCCTGGGCGAAGGCTCCGTCATCAAGGGATGGGACCAGGGCCTCAAAGGCATGAAGGTCGGAGGTGAGCGCGAACTCCTCATTCCGCCCGATCTGGCGTATGGCGATCAGGGCGCCGGAGAGGACATTCCGCCGAACACCCCCCTGAAGTTCGAGGTCAAGCTGCTCGACGTGGTCAAAAAGGGCGAGGAGGGCGTGTACGACAAGACCGAGCTCAAGGCCGGTACCGGCCCGGTGGTCAAGCAAGGCTCGAAGGTGTCGCTCCACTACACCGGCTCGCTCGTGAACGGCAAGAAGTTCGATTCGTCGCTCGATCGCAAGCAGCCGCTCGAGATCGAGGTCGGCAAGACCGAGCTGATCCCGGCCTTCACCGCCGCTCTGCCCGGCATGCGCCAGGGCGGCAAGTATCGCCTGCGCATCCCGCCCGCAGTGGGCTACGGCGTATATGGGCGGATGCCGGAGATCCCCGGCAACAGCGTGCTGATCTTCGAGATCGAGATTATGAAGGTGCAGTAGGCTTCGTTCGAGTTAGAGTTGAGAGCTTAGAGTTTTGGAGCTTCTTCCAATCCAACCTCCAAACCCTAAACTCCAGACTCTGGGAAGCCCAAACCTCAACCTGCGGCCACATACAGCGTCTCCCACTCCGT
>DATLGQ010000277.1:0-6406 GCA_035540435.1 Fimbriimonadaceae bacterium | reverse complement strand
CACATCGACCGCAGAAGTGGCGCTGCCGACGAGCTTCGTCGTTCCCGCCATGACCGGACGAACGTCGCGCCCGGCCCCGACTGCGTTACTCGGCACGCCGACCACAAGAGTCATAACACACGCAAGCACAAGAGCAGCTGCGGTGGTGACCCGGGTGAAATCGCTGACGTTTGTCATCTTGGGGGTTCCCCGTTTCTAGATAGTGGCCTGCCTCGCCGGAGGAGAAGGACTCTCCTCCCGGCGCAAGCACCTACACGTTGATCGTGGAACAACCCACGTTTGCCCTGCTTCTGGGAGTTATCGATAAACACCGCGCTAGCCTGCTAGCACAGATAGGCGAGGCGTTGATCGAGTTCGTGACGCGGGGATCAGCTCCCGTTAGTCGAAGCTCAGCCAGAGAGCCACGTACTCGAGATCGTCGAGCAGCCCAGCGGAAGTTACAGAGAACCCCTGGCCGAGGTAGGTCGGGCCTACGGTGAGTCCTCCGCCGTAGTGCACAGCTTGCGACCTCTGCGGGTTCACTAATCCGTCGTTAGCCACGAACATCGCTCTATCGGAAGTGGTCGGACAACCGGGGGCGTAAGGCGCGGGATGCAGGGGATCGGGCTTCGATTGGTAGTAGCAGAAGGTATTGAGCGTGTTGAGGTGAGCTTGCCTCTGCTGCCACAAGGCGTCAAACACGACGCCCGATCCGCGCGTACGACCGTCGGCTCCGGCGGAGTACAGGTTCTTTGGTGCGCCGTCGACAACGCTCGACGAGTAATCAGCATCAGGCGTTGCGATCCTCGCTGTCACGCGGTCTCGCGGGCGGAGGCCCTTCCTGCCGGTTAGCCCATCGAGCCGGAGCGTCACCTTCACGTCGGGACTCTTCGTGATCAGGTAGAGGTCGTAGTCGCCCGCGGGGACCTTCAGGTCTGCTCTGGAGTTATCGGGCCCCGCCAGACCCATGACAAGAGGTGGTAGTCCAACCCGATCGGGTAGCCGGCCTCCGATGAAGGTGATCCGCTTGTTCTTCGTCGTGTGCTCCACCAGCGCGAAGCCGACGAATCCGTTTTTTCCTCCCGTGACTTCAAGGCCGGAACCACCCGCCAGCGGCTTGGAGAGCCGGGATGTTCTCGGCACCCTTACCCGAATCTTCGCTGTCTCCGATCCGGAAATGACGTTCTTGGCTCCGAGGACGACTCGGCCGTCTTCGGCCATCGGATCTGAGCTCGCGGCCAGCCCAGCTCCCGGCAGCAGCATCATGATCAATCCAATTGCTGCTGCTATCGAACCGAGCGCTCTCGTCCTATTTAGGTCCATCTCTCCTTCGTTCTCCCTTGCTCGCAAGATGCCTGCCAGGACGGCGGCGGATGCCGCCGTCCTGGGGCCGAAGGTTCTAGTACTGCAGGTTCACGGTTGAGCACTTCTCGCCGGACTTAGGAGAGAAGATCTCGGTTACGCCGTCGATGAAGTTGCCTTTGGCTTGGAAGCAGACCTGAGTGAAGCCGCGGGGAACTGTCTGGACGTTTCCACAAGCCGCTGCGGGACCCGGCAGTGAGCACGTCGTGTTTCCCTGACCTGTGCCGTTCACCCGGATGACGCACCGGACGACACTTGTTGCTGCTGCGTCGGGAATTGCGGTCCCGCCACATTCATAGGCGATCGTTGAACTTCCGTCGCCATTAACGGTCCCGTTGAAGTTGGCGAATGCTGACACCGCTCGCGGCCCCTCTATGACTACCGAGGGGTCACCGATACCGGAAGATGCTCCTGCCGGAATAGCTATCGCTCCTGCGAGCAAAGCGATCATTGCGGTGATCCCCGCCAGCCTGGCGAAGGTTCTTTTCATTTGACTCCTCTTTTCTGAGACTCATCGTGCTCGACGGATGGTTCTAGGGCTGTGGTTCAGATGTTGTGCAGGTGCCTCCTGGCACGATGAACTTGTAGAGATTGCAGTAGATGCGGCCGAGATCCGGGTTGTACTGGGGGACCAGTGGTGGCCGATAGTTCGGGTTCGGATCTACGTTCTGGATGCAGTTGGGTAGCAAAGGCTGCTTCGCCGGGCTCGGGCAGACGAACGGGTAGACGTACTGATCCATCACAGCGCAGACGGGATCGTCCCTTTCATCGATCGGTGCGGTGCCGCTTCCGGTGACGATCTCGGTCGGCTGGCAGCGATCTGCTCTCGCCTCACCCGAAGTAGCCACAACGACGCCAATGCTTGAAATGGCCACGGCGCACACCGCGAGCGCCACCCTTGCCGGTGATGCATAGGTCATGTCTCATCTCCTCTCTCTTCGACGGAGACCAAATTTCGGTGGGTCATCCGACCGCCTCCTCTGCTGACTTGCCGAATCCCCATTGGTTCGGCTACATGTGAGATACGCATCCCGTGGGGTTGTTCATTACGCGGGAGGGATGAAAAATTCCAAGAAGGAGCGCTCCCTCTGGCTCCTTACGCCTCAGCCAGAGGAAATTCGTCATCGCGATATCGAATTAGGCTCTGCAGGCGTCCAAGGAGAGCAAGACAAGCCAATCTTGGGGGGAAGAGCACCATGCCTGAGGCTGCAGCAGTCCTCATTGAGGGCAGCGATAGAGATCTGGTGCGGTTGGCCTTGGCGGGCGAGGACGAGGCGTTCGAGTGCATTTATCGGCGCTTTTACCCGCAGCTCGTCGGTGCGGTGCGCCCGATGGCTGGAGACTCCGCCTTAGCCGAGGATGTGGCGCAAGAAGCATTGCTGAGAGCGCGAGATCGTATCGATACCTTCGACTCCTCCCGACCATTCTGGCCATGGCTCAAGACCATCGGAATTCACGTCGCGGCGGATATGCGGAGGAACAACCGCGAAGTCTTCGTTGAAGTCGATGAGCCAAGCGAGTGCGACGGGTTCAAGAGATGCGATGACTCACTATTGCTCATCCAGGCTCTGAAGCGGATTCCGCATAGGCAGCGTGTCGCCATCGCGCTTCGATACATGGAACAGCGGGATCCACGAGACGCCGCGCTGTTTCTAGGCCTCTCAAAACCGGCCTTCGAGCAATTGCTGTTCAGGGCGCGCCGGAACCTGCGTGCGCAGTATCGCCGGCTCTCCGAGGAAGTCGCCGGCCTGATTCTCATCCCAACCCGATGGGTTCGGAGCGTCTCGCACCGCGCCGCCAACCGAAGCCGGCGGTTGCATGACTATCTGGGCCAACTCGCACCAGGAGGCGTCGACCAGTTCGCCCAGGTCATCATTGCTCTCGTCATAATTGCTGGTGCCGCGCCCGAAGACGTATCCAAGCGTGGCTTGGTGGGAACGTCGCCGGTTAGAGGACCAGTCCCCTTCACCTTGGCGGACTCCCAAGAGCCATTGCCACCTACTGCGCGCCCTAACAGTGGGCCATTGACCCGCCCCGGATCGAGTTCCGACAATGCGCAGAGTTCGGCCGGGAGTGAGAAGGTCGAGAAAGCTAGTGTCGAGGACACCGCCGACGATCTGACCAAGCCCAATCGAGGAGTGAGAACGCCTGAGGATGCGCGCATTACTTCCGTGGCCTCCGATCCCAACGGCGCCGGCGGAAACGTTCTGTATGCATCTGGGATCGCCCATTGCCGCCTTCCCTCGTGTCCTCCCGTCCTCTTCCGATCCCCGAACGGAGGAACCACCTGGAATCGACTGCGAGCCACAGGGTTTCAGGGGACGTCACTCATAGTGCCTCCGGACGGAGGTCCAAGCGGGGCGCTGTTCGCGATGGGTCCGACGGGGCTTCAGGTCAGCGAGGATGGGGGAAGATCGTTCGTCCCGGCCGCTGTCGCGGGGGCCCCATTCGTGGTGGGCTCGGCAGCAATCTCGCCGGCGTTCTACGACGGCGACCCGAGAATCCTCATAGGGGCCCAAACGTTGATGCGCTACAGCGACGAGAGGCGAACGATCCACCCCGAGACCTCGACTGCACTCCCCGGACCGCTCGAGCCAGCGTTCTCTCCCGGTTATCCCGCCGACACTCGAGTCATCGTAGGCGGTGTGCAAGGCGACCCCCTTCTGGGAAGACCGGTCTCGACGGTTTTCGTCTGCGAGAGCTCCGTGTGCTCGGCTAGTCGCGTGGGCAAGGGAGATCAGGTCCCGCGCGTGCACCTCGCAGGAAACTTCCAGCACAACGACTTGATGCTCGCGTTCACGGACGACTTCCTCTTCGCTTCAAGGGACGGCGGCGTTGGCTTCTCTAAGCTACCAACACCCTGGAGGAAGTCGATCCTCAGGGACGTAGCCATCGCCCCCCACGGCGATTTCTTCGCTGCGGTTAAAACCATCGGGCACTCGGCGGAGGAAGGCCTTTACGTGTCCCGGAACGGTGGCACTTCGTGGCACCGAGTCGACGATGCTCTCTTCCGTAACGGGGTTCATCGGGTCGAGACCTTCGGCCAAAGAGTCCTCGTGGGGCTCGGGCGAACCGGAATCGCCTGCTCCTCAGACGGCGGGCGGACTTGGGGAAGGCGCTGCCCTTCCTCATAATCCCCGCGCCGCGGTGAGGTGTGGCCTACGGATCTTGGAAGACCATCGTTCCGATCATCCGGATCGAACTAAACCCACCAGATGCGCATTGCGCCGCCTTGGTCGCATCTAACGGGTGGACCGTCATCTCGGCAGCGCCCACGAAACTCAGAGAGGGATTACGGACCTCGAGAATCCATTCGCCAAAGGAACCCGTGATCGTGTGGGATCCAAATATGGCGGACGGACTTGAGCCGCCGGATTTGTTCGTCCAGCTTTGGTCCCAACTGCCTGAGGCCAACACCGCTCCGCACGCCCAGATGCTCGACGAACCGCTTCCGCTGACCGACGTCTCCCGAGTTGGATTGAAGGCATCGAGCGTTACTAGACACGGCTGCGATCCCGACCAGGTCGGGTCAAGATCAACGGCAGGAGATGCGCTGATGCTGTAGCTCGGCTTCGTGTCGAGACCCACTCCCGAGCTGAAGTTGAACGTCAGCACCAACTGGCACGAACCGCTGTAGAGCCCAGCGCTCGCGTTCGGAACAAGTCCCACCATGAGAGCCGCCACTGCGATCGCGATGATTAGCGCCCGTCGAGTCATTCGTCACCACCTTCCTTTCGCACACGAAGGGAGCGCCGTGGTGACGCTTTCGCCCTTCAGAGGTACTACGGAGAAAGAGGGGCGTTTCATTACGCGCGTTGCGCGCTTCTGGTGGTGGTCAAGCGGGTCGTGATGAAGGAGTACTCGGGTGCGGGCCACGTCCGGGTGGTCGTCGCAGAGGCACAGAATTACTGAATGAACGTCCAAGACCTCAATAGGGCGAGGCCTGCTTCAAGGGTTCGGCGACGTCCTGGGAATGGCCAAGAATGGCTTCATGCTGCTCAACCAGATGGAGTTGCGGTTCCGTGCACTGCGCGGCTCCCATGAGCTACATCAAGCCCTCGCGCGCTGGAGTTCTGAGCATCCGGCACTGGCTGCATACGAGGAAATCGAGGGCATCTGGAAGCTATTTCGCGACAAGAGTGCGTCCTACGAGAAAAAGAACAGGGTCACGATCGCTCTGTGCCAGCTCGTGCAGGAAGATGACGAGCTCGCCATGGTCGCGCTCGTCGAGCTCTACGCGCCGTCCCTTCGCAACTCGGTAGGCCGCAACATCGGGAAGAGCCCACTGACCGTGGATGAACTGCACGCCGAGGCGGTCGACGCCTTCCTGGCCGCGGCCCGCGGCGTCACGCCCGAAACCGAAAAAGTGAGCGGAAGGTTGGCGGGTCGAGTCCGCGACCACCTCTCCGACGCGGTCACCGCCGCCAACAAGGCTCAACATCTCCAATCACCAATGCCCCCCGAGGGGCTCGATCCGCTCGTCGAGACCAGTGTCGGGTCTTATCGGAGCGCGGAGGACGAGATGCTCGAGGCGTGGTCTGCGCACGACATGCTGGACCGGGCGACCCGTGCCGGCATCATTACCGAGGACGAGGCCCACCTCATCGAGGACACCCGCCCAGGGAGCATGTCCCTCACCGAGGCCGCGCAGCTATTGGGGGAGCCCTACGGCACAGTCAAGCAGCGGCGCCGCCGCGCCGAAAAGGTCCTCAAAGCGTGGCTCGCGGTGAAAAAGCCGCCTCCTCGCGGAGATTCTGGTCCAAGCATGTAACTTTTCCGCCCTCCCCGCCCCGCTTGTAGGGCATGGACAAGATCACAGCGCCCCACCCCAAAACCGCATCCATGTTGGTGGACCGAACCAGGTCGGTCGGCGCGATCGTGCTCGCCCACTCCCACAACCACAGAGGCCACCGCAAGCGGGATCGCGGAACGAACTCCGAGGACAGCCTCGCGTGGCGTCTCGCCGACTATCTCCTTCACCCCGACAAGGCGTGGGACAAGGCCCAGGAGGCCGTTAGCGACATCCTGGGAGCCGCGCTCCCGTGGATGATCGCGGCATTGGCTG
>DATLGQ010000276.1:0-3596 GCA_035540435.1 Fimbriimonadaceae bacterium | reverse complement strand
CCCTATCATAGGGCCCGGTTCGATTCCCAGCACCTCCATGATCTCTTCACCTGAAAGGGGGCTCTGGAGCTTCTCAATGGGCGTCTCTCTCCTCGCGCGCTCGATTCGTTCGCGGATGGGCGTGAGGTCGAGTTGCTTGACGCCCGGCCGTAGGGCGTTCGTGTCAGCTTCGACGAGATGGAGAAGCCGGTCCGTGTGCGGGCCCAGGTCGCGCAAGACGCGCCGGGCGGCGGCCGGGCTGAATGTCGGCGAACTACCTAGCCGCATGTGGTTCTTGACCAGCCGGGCCACCGATTCCACCACCTCATTCGGAAACTTGAGCCTTCGAAGAAGCTGACGGGCCACCTCTTCGCCCAGCGTCTCGTGCCCGAAAAAGCGTACGTTTCCATGCTCATCCACGAAGCGGGTCTGGGGCTTCGCCACGTCGTGCAGCAGAGCAGCCAGGCTCAGCACCAAGTCTCCGCTCCCGACATTCCGCACCACCAACAGCGAGTGGTCCCAGACGTCCAGGTGGTGAAACGAGCCTTGCTCGACGCCGACCATGGTCAAGAGCTCGGGGGCGAAATGCTCGAGCAGCCCCAGCCGGCGCAAATCGTCCAAAGCCCGATCCGCATCGGGCAGAAGCAGCATCTTGACGAGTTCGTCGCGCACCCGCTCCGAAGAGATGATCGCAAGGCGATGCGCCTCCGAAACGATCGCGTCTTCCAAGTTGTCCGCAGCGACAAATCCCAGTTGCCACTTGAACCGCACTGCCCTCAGCATTCGGAGCGGATCGTCATGGAAGGTTGCTCCCGGCTTGAGAGGAGTCCTGAGCAGCCGGTCGCGTAGATCCGGAAGCCCAGAACCCAAGGGGTCTCGAATCTCCTTCGTGTGCAGGTTGAGAAGCAGAGTGTTGACGGTGAAGTCCCTTCGCAGCGCATCCTCCTCCAAAGTCGCCGGTTGGACCTGTGGCTTGCGCGACTCCTCCGCATAACTCTCACGTCGGGCAGTGACAAGCTCGATGTTGACGCCGGCCACGAGCACCATCGCCGTTCCGAAGCGGGGGTAAAGCACGGGCTCGATGCTCGACACTCGTCGCGACCGAAGGAAACGCGCGAGATCAAGCGCGCTGGACTCGAGCACCAAGTCGAAGTCGCTTGACTCGCCCATTCCCAGCAGTCGATCCCTCACCGCGCCGCCTACCAGCCAGAGATTGCCTTCGTAGCCCGTTCCCCGCGTCGCATCCCGGATCTGCAGGAGTGCCGGGTGCAACGGAGTTCGATCGAGCATCTCTCGTACCTCAGACCGGCCGGGGATTGCGACTGAAGCCGTTTTGGTGCCAGTACGGGTAGGCCAGGGGTGCCGCGCTCGCTTCATCCAAACGGGCAATCTGCTCCGCGCTCAAGCTCCAGCCGAGCGCCCCCAGATTCTGGCGTAACTGTTCTTCGTTCCTGGCGCCGATCACCACGTTGCAGACGGAGGGCCGCTGTAGCAGCCAGTTGATGGCCACCTGTGGCACGGTCTTGTCAACCTGAGTCGCAACCTCCTCCAGGACGTCCACCACTCGAAACAGATGGTCCTCGGGCACCTGCGGACCGCCGGCCGCCGAGACGGGATTCGCCAAACGCGTATTCTCTGGCACCGGCGCGCCGCGTCGGAGTTTGCCGGTGAGGCGTCCCCACCCGAGCGGGCTCCACACCATCGTGCCAACCCGTTGATCGAGCGCGAGCGGCATGAGCTCCCACTCGTAGTCCCTGCCTACGAGCGAGTAGTAGGCCTGATGCACGACGTAACGAGCCAGGTTGTTCCGGTCGGAGTGAGCGAGCGACTTCATCAGGTGCCACCCGGAGAAGTTCGAGCACCCGATGTAGCGCACCTTGCCCGAAGTTACGAGGCTGTCGAGCGTGCTCAGGGTTTCCTCCACCGGCGTGAGCGCATCGAAGGTGTGCATGATGTAGAGGTCGATGTAGTCCGTGCCGAGGCGTCTGAGGCTGGCCTCGCACGACTTCAAGAGGTGGTATCGAGACGATCCCACGTCGTTCGGCCCGGGGCCGAACGTGAACGTGGCCTTCGTGGACACGATCACTTGATCGCGGCGGCCCTTGATCGCTGCGCCCAGAATCTCTTCGGCGCGGCCGAGCGAATAGGTGTCGGCTGAGTCGAACATGTTGAGGCCGTGCTCGAGGCAGACGTCCACCAGGCGTGTCGCTTCCTGCACGTCGGTGCTGCCAAATCCCTTGAAGAACTCCGTGGAGCCCCCGAACGTGCCGGTGCCGAAGCTGAGAACCGGCACCTTGAACCCCGATCCTCCGAGCAAGCGATACTCCATCTCGGCAGGAGCTTACCGGCCCACCGGCTGGCACTCGGCTCTGCTGGGCTAAACGGTCGCCTTCTCGGGCTTACGAGCCTTCTCCAGCGCCTCCAGCTTTTGCTCGATACGTTGAAGCGACTCCTGCATTTCGTCGTCTGTGTCCTTGCTTTCGTGGCTGCCACGGTGAATCAAATACGTTGTGAGGACGACAAAGGTCAGGAGCTGGAGGAACTCCGACTGCCAGTTCTCCATGGTGGCCGCCAGCCATTGCCAGACGTAGCCCTCCGGGCCAAACCATTGCGCCGTCTGACCGTGTTCCCTTTGCTCGGCCGAGAAGTGAACCCAACCTGTGTACGTCTGGGCAATCCAACTTACAACGAACAGGCTGAGCAACGTCAACGAAAGGCCGTACGGCCCCAATGGGTACTTCTTCATCTGGATCTCCTGCCGAGATTGGACGACGCAGGTGCGGGAAAGGGTCCCAAAAGATGCATGATCGTGCGTTAAGAGCTGCAAGAAACCGCTCAGTTGGGCGCGACTTCAAACAGGATCCCGGCGCGCTCCTGTGCCACCGGCCGTAGCCGCCCCTTCGCCACCGCGTCCGCCAAGAGCACGATCCACCGGGTCTGGAATCCTTCTTTGAGCGTTTCCTGCTCCGGTAGCGGGGTCACCGCTCCATTCAGACCCATGGCTTCGATCCAGCGTCGCGCGAACTCGGGGTCCCTCACGATCGGGCTCATCGAGACGAACACGTGGGTAAAGCTTTGCCGCGACAACTCGTCGGCAAAATCCGGTCCGGTTTCGAGCGAGGCGTATGGAATGAGCGTCGAGTGCCCCGGGTTCGCCCACACATACCTCGCCTCTAGGAAGTAGCCGAAGACCTCATCGTAAAGAGCAACCTTGCCCTCGCCCACTTCCCGGTCGATCGTGGGCGCCATCGCGGCAAATGGAGTGGTCTGTTCGACGTATTGCTGGCGATCGATCCTGCCGGTGACGATCTGCAGCTGAGTGGATACCAGCATGAAATGCGCGAGCCAAAGAGTGAAGAGCGCTTGGGCCGCCGCCACGAATCCGAGCAAAGCGCCGGCTCTCAAACGCAAGACAGCGCCTGCGGCGAGCACTGAGAGGGGCGGAGCCAGAGAGACGATGTAGCGGCTTTGTTGGCTGAGTGCAAACCACATCACCAGACTCACCAGCACGATCGAGAGCGTCGAGCTCTCAAAGGCACTTGCGCCGCGTTGGCCGCGTCCCGCCACCAGCCAAAGCAGTAGCGCGCCGAGTAGGGGCACCCCCACCGCTCCAAGTG
>DATLGQ010000275.1:0-3928 GCA_035540435.1 Fimbriimonadaceae bacterium | reverse complement strand
GTAGCGGTGCGACTTCGGGATGCCGTACTGCTCGCCGAAGGTTTCGAGCTTGCTGGGCGTGCCGCTGATCAGCCCGACGAGTTTCGCGTGCTTGCAGGCGGCGAAGCTCGGCATGATCTGGTTCCGGGCATAGCTTCCGATGCCGAGGATCGCCCAGCCGACCGGCTTCTCGCGGGGCCGGATGCGCAGGATGCCAGGCGATAAAGCCAGCGCGCCCGCCCCGGCCAAAAGCTCTCGTCGGGTGAGACTGGTGTTCACTTGGACATTGTCTCACAACCAGCTTCTTACACGGCTCTCGGCGGGCGGAGAAGCAAGTCAAGGCCAGCGGATTAGCTGGAAGTGGTCGAGGGCATCAAGAGGACCTCGTGAGCTCCTCCGTAGGGAAAATGCGTCCGGCATGGCGCTACTGCCGCATTTTATGGCGTCCCGGGCGGACGGCATGGCGTGCCCGGTGCGTTTTATGGCTTGCTGGGCGGACGGCATGGCGTGACTGGTGCGTTTTATGCCATGCCGGGCGGAGGGCATGGCGTGCCGGGCGGAGGGCGCGGGGAAGTGGGCGGCCGGGGCTACAGAACTTCCACACGGCAGCCCCTGGTGAGACCGGTGTTCACCTGGATATTGTCTCACAACGCGTTCCGATTCTCAGGGCGCACCAACTCCCTCCGAAGTCGAATGCCTGGGACGATCACCTGCTGTACAGTAGAGGGATGAGGTTCGTTCAGCCCGCGCTCACCGCCACCGCCGTCATGGCGGCCCTCACCGCCTTCAGCGTCCTGGGCTCCCCATCGGGGCAGGGAGGCAGCGCCGGCAAGGTCACGTGCGCCTATTGCAAGACCGCCAACACCGGCGTAAAGGTGTGCAAGACCTGCAAGACCAGCGTCGACTACGCAAACTTCCCGGTCCCCACCGCGCTTGCCGCCACCGGATTCGGGGACGAGATGCCCTGCTGGGGGCCCAACGGGAAGATCGTGTACATCAATGGCCAGGGCGGACGCGACGTTACGATCATGAACGGCGATGGCTCCAACCCGAAGAAGTTCCCGCGCGGTCAGAACTCGCTCGGGGACCAGCACCCATTCTGGGGGCCGAACGGGAAGATCGTCTTCGCGGGCGGGGTCACGAACCAGGACGTGTACGTGATGGACTCGGACGGCTCGAACCGGCGGAAGGTAACGGAGCTGATGTTCGACGAGCGAATGCCGACCGTGAACGCGGAGGGCAAAGTTGTGTTTGCGAGCAATCACGAACAGCCCGCAGACTCGGGCTTCAATCTGTTTATGGTCGATCTCGACGGTCAGAACCTGAAGAAGCTGACCCAGGACGGGACGTTCAACTTCAACCCCTGCTGGAGCCCCGATGGCAAGAGGATCGCCTATAACGCGGCGGTCGGCGGCACCCATCAGGTCTTCGTAATGAACGCCGACGGCACCGGCGTGAAGCAGCTCACCACCAAGGGCCCCAACTACGATCCGAGCTGGGGTCCCGATGGGCGCATCGCGTTTGTTTCCGAGCGCGATCACGAGAAAGGCGAGATCTACATCATGAAATCCGATGGCACCGGCCAGACCCGCCTGACGTGGAACCTCTGGCGCGACGCCCGTCCGAGTCTTGGGGCCGGCGGAAGGCTGCTGTTCGAAAGCGATCCGAACTATGGCCCGCACGAGGCGAAGAACAACTGCGTGATGCTGCTCAAAGTGAAGTAGGCGCAGGCTCGACCTCTGGCTTCAGGGCGCAATCCGAGAAGATGAGCGGCTGCCCGGTCGTCCATCCTGAACTCGACGTAACCGCGGGCCGAACATAGCAGACCCGAAGGTGCAGCTCATGGCCTCAACCTGGGTGCGCCTATGACGATGAAGATGCGGCTCATGCCGTCAGTGCGGGCGCAATAGTTGCGTTGTGCAAGGCTTGCTCTCCTCAAGCTGCCGGCGGGTCTTCTGGTGGGGCCTGAGGGCCTCTCTCCGGAAGGAAGCGCCACGCCAACGGCAGGACGATGCAGAGCGCGCCGAGCACCCTCATGGCGTTGGGAGGAATCGCCTTGCTTTTGCTCCAGTGGACGCCCCCCTCGCTTTCCCGCTGCTGGAGGTTGCCGCCGGCGAACCAGAGGCCAAAGATCGCGCCCGCCGCCAAAGCTGGAATCAAGATGATCCGGCTCCTTCGAAGCGCTTGGAGGTCATCCCCTTTGTGACCCAGGAGACTGGCCATCAGAACATAGGCGATGAATCCGTAAGCGCCGATGAACCCGGCGTAGTAGAGCCCGTCCCAGATCGCGCTTACGATCGACGATCCAACATCCCTCCAGGCCTGAATGATCCCAAGCACGCCAGAAACCACACCGATCACCTGAGCGGCCTGGCCGAACGTGCCTTTCATCAGGGTTTTGTCTTCCACTGCGGCCGCCAGTATAGTGGCTCCGACGCGGTCCTTCAAGGCTCATGCGCGCCTCATAAGGAAGCGATCCGAACTATGGCCCGCACGAGGCGAAGTACAGCTGTGTCATATTGCTCCAATCTTAAGTAGGGTTCAAAAGACGGTGCCCCAGGATGCGCCCGCCGGTTGAGATTGGCCACCGCGTCCTCTACAATGAGCAGACATCCCGAGGTGATCCATGCTCGTCGCCGCCTTGACCCTCCTCAACGCTCCTGCCAGCTTCAACCGGCTCGAAGTAGCCGTGAGTCCCGTGGAGGTGATCTCCAGCTCACAACTCGAGAGACTTCCGGTGGCCGATCTCAGCCAGATCCTCACCGTGCGACCGCAAAGCCCATCTCAGCCGGTCGAGCGTTCCGGTTCGCTGGTGCTTGTCGACGGTGCTCGGACGGCGAGCGACATCAACGCGCTGAACAATATCGAGTCGATCCAGGTGTTGAGGGGGCCGCAAGGGACCTTGTACGGCAGGTCTGAGGCCGACGCGTTGGGCTCGGTGGTTCATCTGGCCCTCCGAGACACGCAGCGGGCATATGAAAATGTGAAGCTGCGCGGATTCTCCTTCGACCCCAAGCAGGGCATCCAGTCCGGCGGCTTTACCCAGTGGACGCTGAGTTCGAGCTACAAGGACCTCTTCGGCATTGTGCAGGTGTTCGGAGTCACCGAAGGCGGGCAGCCGGCTAGGACCTTGCTCGGCAGCCGCCAGGTCTATCTCGGCACGTACCTCGACCCCGACCCTCCGAAGTCGCAGTTCTTCCCCGATACGATGCCCAACTCCCGGCTGCTGGATACGATCGGTGGCATGACGCTCCAGCCCAAGTACGCGGACATGCTCGGGACGTCTCAGATCCTCATCCCGCCGGCGGGAGGCTTGCCTGGAGCCGCGTTGACCACCAACGCCACCAGCTACTTCGCCAACACCGCGTCCTACTACGGGTCCGAAATGGTGAATGGTTGGGTGCAGCGATCGGGCCTCCAAATGGGTCAGATCTCGCAGATGATGATGGGTGCGGCCGCGCAGGGCAGCGACATGAACTCGCTCACCTTCCCCGGCGATCCCGGCGCCTTCGCCAACAGCGACTGCGGCTCGAACGTTAGGTTTCCGGGAGGAACTCTGTGGGTGCCAGACCAGGCGGGCTACCAGACGATGATGAACGCATCGCCTTTCCGCTATCAGTTTAGGGGATTCCATGCTTCGCTGGATGGCGGCGAGATCCAAGGGCAGATGCGCACCTACTGCCTCAACATGGAGCTCAAGGAGCCGGCGCCGGGAGTGCGGTACTTCCCCTACGCGCCCACGACGCCGGTGCTGGGCGCCCTCGCGAAGATCGAGAACCGCAGCACCGTGAGGGGCCTCTACGACCAGGCTCGCACTTGGATCTACACCGACAAGGCGCCTCTGGCCGAAATCAACAAGCGGCTCTTCCCGACTATCACCCCCGGGCGGTACGTCACCTCGCTGTGGGAGGTGGTGCGGGTCGGCGGCTTCACGACGAAGGACCTGGCG
>DATLGQ010000274.1:0-3049 GCA_035540435.1 Fimbriimonadaceae bacterium | reverse complement strand
GGTTACCTACGGGCCAAGGGTTGTAGGTACCTCTGGAAGGCTGCTACCTCGGGTCCGGCAGTCGGGCGCTCTGAACAGCGGTCAGGCTCCCTTTGCTCAGCTTCAGGATCTGGCTGCCTCGCACCACGTATAGGTATTGGTCGTCGGCACTGATGGCAACGGCGCCACCACCAGCCTCTGCCTTGCTCGGGGCGACCTGACTGCGCCGGGGCATGAAGTGGTAGACGCCGGCGCCGTCGATGGCGTAGCCCGCGTCGACCTGCCGCATCACGTGGTCCAACACCGTGTTCAGTGGCGCGTCGTGAATGCGCATGGTGACCTTGCCCTGCACGTCGGGATCGATCGTGTAGGAGCCACGCGCCTTCTGGAAGATGGTCTTGAGCACCAAGCGGATGTCGGCGTTGTCCAACTCGAGCGATTGGATCCTCACGGTGGCATTCTCCCCGTGCTCCTGCGCCCTGACAGCCACTCCAAGAACTCCGACCAGCACCGCAAGAAACGAAAAGATCAACAAAAATCGTTGCAACATGGCGCAATCATACGCCAGGGAACCCTCCGAAGAGCGGTCCAATACTGAATTGATATTAGACTTAGGCGATTCCGCTTCGCCCGCGTGCTCGGCGCCCCGCAGCAGTCCAGGAGTCTTAGCAGCCCTGTCCGTATTTTCCGCATTGATTTGCCATCGATCCTCCTTCCATGCGCCTCGCGCTCAAAATAGAAACGCTGTGGGTGTGAATTCAATGCGGACTCTGAAGCTCGTTCTCTGTCTAGCGACATGGCCCGCCGTTGCGACGGCGCAATTTTTTGAAACCGAACCCAACGATGACAAGGGCTCGGCGACTGTGGTCTCGGGCATGTTGTCCGGGCAGACCATAACCGGGCACAGCATGGGCAACCGAGACGTTTTCCGGGTCTCCACCGCGCCGACTGATCGGGCGATCTACCGCCACCGGCTGAACCTATGGACATCCATGCCCGGCCCGGCAGGCGGCCATTTCGGGAAGATCGTCGGCCTGCAGCAAACGAACGGCACCATCATCCCGGACACGTACTGGGTGATGCAGACCAGTGGCAACCCGCGCTTCAACCAGTGGTACGGTTTCGGCAAGGGCGAGTCGATCTACTACGAGGTGATGGGCGACTCCTTCACCGAAGAGAACTACGTGGCCACCCTTGAGACCGAGGTCGTGACGCCCGACTATCTCGGTAGCTTCCGGGAAGGACTGATCACCATCAGCACCGTGGCCCGGAATCTTGCGACAAATCCAGATACCGATCTCTGGGTCTACGATTCTGACTTCAACGCCATCCCAGACTACGGGAATGACCGCAGCAACGCGAGCCCCCCTTACGCGAACAACGCGGAACTGACGCGCTCGTTCGCCCCTGGGACGTATTACCTCGCACTCTCGAACTACAACGTTGCGAACAACCTTCCCAGCCCGGCGGACGACGGCTATCGCAATGGGCCGGTCCTAGACTTCCCGGATGCGATCGTGAACACCAGCCTCAGCCCGTCCGATCTTCGATTCGGCGTGGTCGCCGGCGTCTTCCGGTCTGAGTTCACGGCCTTCAAGCCAGGTTCGTTCGGCATCTACTGGGCCAGGTTCGACGTCCACCCGGTACCGGAACCAGGCACCATCGCCGCCGTTGGGCTGGGTCTCGCTACATTGATCCTGCGGCGCCGCCGCCCATAGTGCACAGACTTTCCCCGGTCTGCGTATGTCGCTCTCGTACTCGGCACCGGCCATGGCGCAAGGGATGATGCTGTAATCGAGGGGGCTACACGGTGAGCTCGTCACTCACGCTCAGCCGAGCGCCTGATCAAGGTCCCAGAGCAGGTCGTCGACCGTTTCCAGCCCCACACTCAGGCGCACGAGGCCCGGTGAGATACCCGCCGCCCGTAACTCGTCGTCGCTGAGCTGCTGGTGGGTCGTCGATGCCGGATGGATCACCAGCGATTTGGCGTCACCGACGTTGGCAAGGTGGGAGAACAGTTGGAGGTTTTCGATGAAGCGTCGACCGACTTCGCGTCCACCCGCAATCTCGAAGGACAGCACCGCGCCTGGACCGAGGGGCAGGTACCTTTGAGCCCGCGCGTAGTGCGGATGGGACGGCTGGCCAGCGTAATGCACCCGCTCCACCTTCGGGTGCCCCTCCAGAAAGCTCGCCACCGCCCGCGCGTTCGCCACGTGGCGCTCCATCCTCAGGCTCAGCGTCTCCAGCCCCTGCAGGAGCAGGAACGAGTTGAACGGCGAGATGCACGCGCCGGTATCTCGAACCGTCTCCGCCCGCAGCTTCATCAGGAACCCGTAGTGCCCGAAGGTCTCGTAGAACCTCAGCCCATGATAGGAAGCCGAGGGGTCCGCGATCGTGGGAAAGTGCGCGAAATCGAAGTCACCCGAGTCCACGACGAGGCCGCCGATGCTCGTGCCGTGCCCGCCCAGGAACTTCGTGGCGGAGTGCACCACGATCGTGGCTCCCAGCTCGATTGGCCGGCAGAGGTAGGGCGTCGCGAAAGTGTTGTCCACCACCAGCGGGATCTGGTGTGCCCGGGCAAGGGCGGCCAACCCTTCGAACTCCGGGATCGCGCCGCCGGGATTGCCGATGGTTTCGGTAAAGAGGAGGCGAGTCTGCGGCGTGATAGCCTCCGCCCAGGCCGCGCGTTCCTCCCCATCGTCTTCGCGCGCCGCCACAAACTTCACCGCGATCCCCAGCTTCTTCAGGGTGTTGGTGAGCTGGGTGACCGTCCCGCCGTAGAGCTGCGACGATGCGACGATCTCGTCGCCCGGCGAGCACAGGGTCATGATGGTCGCGAACTGAGCCGCCATGCCGCTCGCCACCGCCACCGCGCCGGTTCCTCCCTCCAGCGAGGCGATCCGTTCCTCGAGCACCGCGGTCGTAGGGTTGCTGATGCGGGTGTAGATGTTGCCGTACTGCTTCAGCTCGAAGAGATGCGCCGCCTCCGTCGTGTCCTCGAAGACATACGAGGTGGTTTGGTAGATCGGCACCGCGCGCGAGCCCACGTAGGGGTCGGGCACGTGGCCGG
>DATLGQ010000273.1:0-9169 GCA_035540435.1 Fimbriimonadaceae bacterium | reverse complement strand
GTCCCGCTTCTATCCCTTCGCCACGAACTGACGCGCCGGATGTACGATTGGCCTTGTCATACGAAGCCTTGAACACGTAGTTGACTCCGAGAGCGGCGCACACGTCCTTCATGTGCCCCGCAACCTCCTCGCACAGCGTCTTCGACTCGGCCAGACAAGGACCCGCGATGAGTGTCAGCCGATCCCCGCCCACCTCGTGGGCACCGACGAAGAAAGGACTCAAAGCGGCGCGCCTGCTTTCCTGAGCGACTCGATCAGCTCTCGCGGACTTTCCAGGTGGAGCTTGATCTCCGATCGTTCACCGCCGGGCCGGTGGAAGACGATGTGGGGCAGTCCCTCGATGTCGAAGAGCTTCCGCGTCATCTCGACATACTTCGGGTCCACGCCGGTCGACCAGTCCACCTTCAGCGCCACCACGTCCCGCATGGCCACGATCGCCTCCGGCTGCTGGAAGACCTGTCGGTCGATCTTATGGCACTCCGCGCACCAGTCGGCCGTGCCGTCGACTACGATGACCTTGCCGCTCAGCTTGGCCTGCTCGAAAGCGTCGAGCGTGAACGGCTTCCAGTCGATCTTGGTCGCCCCAACAGCCCCGCCCAATGCCTGGATTCGCTCGGTCTTCAGGATGTCGTTCCGCTCGGAGAAGCTAATTCCCGCCATCATGCCAAGCGCCAGGATCGCCGCGCCCTTCAGGCCCACGATAAACCGCGTGGCGTCGCTGCGGTCGAACGCGAAAAGGTAGACGGCGGAGGCGAGGTAGAACACCACCCATGCCAGCAGCTTCTCGGCGTCGCTCAGGCCTACCGCTGCCTGCAGGAGGTAGTTGAGGCCGATCCCTAGAACCAGAAGGCCCAGCAGCGCCTTGACCGTCTTCATCCAGGCCCCCGCCTTGGGCAGCGACTTCGTGCCGGCCGTCGCCAAGCCCAAAATGAGGTAAGGCACCCCAATTCCAAGGCCGACGGTCGTAAAGAACAAGACGCTGAGCGTCGCGTTGTTCAGCTTCGCAGCTTCCGTAAAGAGCGCGACGATCACGGGTCCGGCACACGGTGCGGCGGCCACACCAACCAAGAGACCCATGATGAGCGCCCCCACCGGCCCGCTTCGCCCCCTCAGGTGCTTCGAGAGCGCCGGAGGGATCCGCAGTTCATAGAGGTCGAACATCGCCAGCGAGAGCCCGATCATCAGCAGCCCCAGAAACACCAGGAACCAGGGCCGGGTGAAAAGTTCCCCGAAGGCCCCACCCAAAGAGGCTGCGATACCACCGACCAGGCCATACATCACCGCAATCCCGACGACGTACATCAATCCCAGCTGCATGCGGATGCCCTTGTTCTCGCCTGCCTGGGTGGAGAAGAAGCTGATCGTGACCGGCACCAGGGGGTAGACACACGGCGTCAGGTTGATGGCCAGGCCCACCACGAACAGCAGCACGAAGAGCAGCAGATAGTTCTTGCTAGCAAACGCCGACTTGACAAAGCCCGCCAAGCCTCCTTCCTCTTCCTGCGCCTCGGGCTGCGCCGGCCTCTGGGAAGATGGCTTGGCCACGTTGCCGGCCTCATCCACCGGCCCCGGCACCACGATCGCATCCTTCACCGAGCGCACTGCCGGGGAGTTAGGATCCGCCACTGGAGGCGCATCCGGTTCGAGCACCGGCGCCTTGGTGTCTTTCCTCGGCTCTGGTTGAGCTGCCGTGGTGGTCTGCTTCTCCGGATCGTCCTGCCCTTTCGTCGTCTGCGGATCCGTTTGCGCAGCCGGCGGCGCCGGCGACTCTACCGGAGGCTTCGTAGGAGCTTGCACCGTGATGTTGGCGGTCGCTTCGACGCTCGATGGAGGGAAGCACGTGACGTCCGTGCACTGCTGGTAGTGAACCTTCAGCGTGATCTTGAGCGGTCCGGGCTTCTTCGGCACCTCCAGCGTGACGGGTATCTGGATGGTCCCGTCGTAGACGGCCGCTTCCTCGCCTCCCGCTTCCTTCACCTGGCCGGGCGGGTAGTTGACCTTCGCCAGCTTCACATCCTTGCTGGCCGACTCGACCCGCACCGGAATCATGTAGTCTTGGGTGGGCGGATTCTGGTAGCCATGCAGGCCCGGCGCAAAGGTCACCGAGACCGTGCCCTTCACCGCTTCCCCCGGCTTGACCGCCTTCTGCGAAAGCGAGAGGCTGACCGTGGGAGGGGTGTTCTGAGCGAGTCCCGCGAGGCTCGCCAGCAATAACAGACAAACGAGGAGAAATCTCATGCGCTACCTCTAGTTTAATCCCCCGGCGTGGGACTCGGTTCCCGGTGGTCGATCTCGAGGCGCGCGAGGATGCGCAACTGCCTCCGATCCCCAATGAATGCCTACGCCGCGCCAACCGGCACGTTACTTGCTGCTTCAGCCAGGCTTGTAGTTGGGGACACCGTCGGTGTCCAGCACCAGCGCCTCGGCCGGCATTCCCCGCATGCCCGCGACCCGGATGCCGACTTCCTCCAGCCGCTGACGGTCCCATCCCGTTCCGGAGATCTGAACCTCTCCGCCGTCGCCCGAGGTGAAGAAGAAGGCTGGCACGATGCCGATCTCGTACGCACGGCTGATGTGCAGGTCCTCGTCTGCGACCTGCGGGAATGTGATCCGATTCGCGTCGCAGTAGGTTTCAGTCTCTAAGAGAGTGTTCTGCGCCACTCCCAGAACGGTGAGATGCGGGTAGCGCTCCGCCAGGCGCTGGTAGAACGGCAGCGCGAGCCTGCAGACCGGACACTCGGTCCGCCAAAACAGCACCACGAGCGGCCCCTTCCGACGCAGAGCATGCGTGTCGTGCTCTCCGGCCTTGAAGTCGATGAAGCGGTCGCCCAATTGTGGAGTCGCCATGTCAGGAATTCTGACCGAGACGATCCGGTAGGGGTTCGCCTCCAGGATCCCTCGCCCGCAGCCGCTCCATGATCTGCGCCTGCTGCGAAACCAGGGAATCGAGCAACAGCGCTTGCTGGTGGACCAGGTTCTTCAGGTCCTGAACGTCTTTGCGCAAAGCGTCGTCGTGCGGCTGCGCGGCCCCGTGCAGGATCTGGGCCATCCTCTGCTGGTGCGAGGTCAGGATCGCCACAATCGGGATGAGCAGCACGATCGCGCCAAGAAAGAAGGGAATGACCTCTTCCACCCTTAGCTCACTCGCCCCTGCAGCTCGTCGCCCCGGGCAGTCGTCGCCTGCGTCCTGCGCTGCGCCTCCAAGAAGGTGTCGAGAGCGATGGCCTGCTGATGCACCAGATGCTTGAGTTCTTCGACTTCCCGCGACAGTCGATCCAGCTCCCCGGCCTGAGTGCCGCCTTGGCGATGCATGATCTCCGCCATCTTTCGCTGGTGGTGCGTCAGGATGGCAACGATCGGAATCATGAAAATGATGATGGGGATCAGCAGCGCGATGACACTGGGTTGCAGCATGAGTTCGTCTCCGACCAAGCCATTGTAACACTGGCTACGGTAGGCGGCCCCATCATGAACAAATCTTAGGCCAAAGCGCCTATGACTTCAGAAAGCTTGAAGCGGCCTTCATAAAGCGCCCGCCCGACGATGGCTCCTTCCACATTTGAAATCTGCTTGAGGGCCTGCAGGTCTGCAAGGCTGGCCACGCCACCGCTGGCGATGATCGGTACGCGGAGTGCCTGGCTCGCGGATCTCAACATAGCAAGGTTCGGCCCGCTGAGCGCGCCGTCGGTGTCGATGTCGGTAAGAATGATCCTGGGCGCGCCCAGCTCTTGCATCCTCAGCGCGAAGTCGAGCGCAGGCAGCGTGGAGGTTTCGGTCCAGCCATGAACGGCGACGAGGCCGTTCCGGGCGTCGATTCCTGCCACGACCTGCTCGCCGAGCTGCTCGAACAGGGTGCGCGCGAGTTCCTGGTCACCGGCGATGCTGCTCCCGACCACCACCCGCCAAACGCCGGCGGCAAGCGCCTCCCGCGCGGCCGCGGGGGATCGGATCCCACCGCCCAGCTCGATCGAGAGGCTCGTGCCGGCGGCGATCCGTTCCACAAGGTGGAGGTGCGTGGGCCGCCCGGTGCGCGCGCCGTCCAAGTCCACCACGTGGAGCACCTTCGCGCCCTCGCCCTCGAATGCCAGGGCCTGGTCCAGAGGGTTTGTGCCATAGGTCGTCTCCCGCCCGAAGTCGCCCTGGTAGAGCCGCACGCATCGCCCGTCGAGTAGGTCGATGGCGGGAATCACGAGCATTGCAGGAAATTCCTCAAGATCTTCAGCCCCGTCTCGCCGCTCTTTTCGGGATGGAACTGGACCCCGAACACATTCTCTCTCTCCACCGCAGCGGCGAAGGGCACGATGTATTCCGCCTCGGCGGCGACGTCCGAAGGGTCGGCGCAGGCGGTATATAGCGAGTGCACGAAGTACACCGCCTCCCCTTCGGCGACACCCTTCATGAGCCGGCTCTCAAAGCTCGGTACCAGGCCATTCCAGCCGATGTGAGGCACCTTTAAGCCTCGGTCCGGTGGGAGGTACCGCACCGTTCCCGGAAGGAGGCTCAGCCCCGTGCTACGCCCATGCTCCTCGCTCTCCTGGAACAGGAGCTGCTGGCCTAGGCAGATGCCCAGTAGGGGAGATCCGTCGGCCACGAAGGCACCAATCTCTCCCGACAGTGGCTCCAGCCGCTGCATGGCTGCCCCGAAGGCGCCTACTCCGGGAAGTATCAGCCGGCGGGCGCCCTTCAGGTGCGGTTGGATGACGCAATCGAAGCCGAGATGCCGCACCGCGCGCTCCACCGAGCGCAGGTTGCCCATGCCGTAGTCGAGGATGACGGTCAATCGATGCTGCCCTTCGTGGATGGAGCGCCGCGACGCTCGCTGCAGCGGGTGGCCAGGTGAAACGCCCGGCCGAAGCCCTTGAAGATGGCTTCGCAGATGTGGTGGTCGTTCTCTCCTGCGACTTGCCGCACGTGCAACGTGATGCCCGCCCGCATGCACAGCGCGTTGAAAAACTCCCGGACCGACTCCGTCGAGAGGTCGCCGATTCGGTCCCGCCTGAAGTCGACGTCCCAGAACAGCTGCCCCCTTCCGCTGATATCGATAGCAACGAGCGCCAAGGCCTCGTCCATCGGCGTGTGGTTGCTTGCGAAGCGGGCAATCGGATCGCTGGAGCGAATGGCCTCCTTGATGGCCTTGCCCAGGGTGATGCCGACATCCTCCGCCGTGTGATGGTCGTCGATGTGGAGGTCGCCCTCTGCCTTGATGCCCAGATCGATCTGGCCGTGAAAGGCGAACTGCATGAGCATGTGATCGAAGAACCCGATGCCGGTGGCGATATCCTGTCTCGTCCCACCGTCGAGGTCCAAGACCACGTGGATCCTGGTCTCGCCGGTTTCGCGGTCGACTTCGGCATAGCGCACGCCGGAGGCGTTCTTACCCATGCAGTTCAGGATACCGCTGGTTAGGTCCGAGGGGGCGCCGCGCGCGCGGCGCCCGATCGTTCTGCCGAATACGGTTCAGGCGTTGGCCGTCGAACGCTTGGCGTAGCGGCTCGATCCCTGCATGTCGCGACCACCCTTGACCGCCATCCCGACGCCTGCTGCGCCGACCGCGGCGCCCGCGTAGTCTCGCCGGGCGGCTCCGTAGATCGCCAGCCCCACTCCCGCAGCCGCGACCGCCAGTGCGGCCCCGGGGACCAGGCCGCCGTTGGTCCGCGCCTGGTGGTGGCCGTCACCTTGCAAGGCTGGAACAGCCATCGCGTCATGGTGCACGGTCAGTCGGTTTGCGACTCCCTTGACTCCCCGGACGCCCCTCGCGCACGACATCAGCGCCTCGACCTCGTCAGCCAGGACGTCGCCGCTGAGGGTTACGACCCCGTCATGGCACTCCACCATCACCGCCGAAGGATGCGCGATATGGCGGCCCATTTCAGATCGCACGCGGGCGACCAGAGCAGCATCCGAGACGTCGTCATGGTGAAATCTGGATGCAGCCTGATGCCATTTCCCAACCAATCGGTTGCGCGCGTCGCGGAAGCTTGCATCGAGCGCGTCACGCTGCTCCCGGGCAAGCCGGCCGGCCCTTTGACCGATCATCGCCCTACGGGTGCGGCCCCTGTCCGGGTCCAGCAGATACATGGCGGCTGCGCCCAGTGCGGCGCCCGCCAGCAAATTAGTCGTCTGGTTCATTCGCTTCTCCTTGATGCGCGTCTTGATCGCTGCGACGTTAGACCCAAAGTCGCGCGCCGATGTTTACCAACGGCCGCCTCGAAGCCGCCGTAGAATAGGCCTATGACCCGAGGCCACGGCGAGCGCATCTTTGGTGTCGAAACCGAATTCGGATGCCTCGTGTCCGACGACACCCTGGGCACGCCCGACGCGGTCGTCGAGGTTATCAAGGACTTCCTGTTCTACGAGCTCAAGCTCGGGGCCATCGATCTTCACGCCCGCGACGACGTGTTCGAGCCCGCTCAGTGCGGCGGATTCCTGCTGAACGGAGGGCGGATGTACATCGATGCGGTGGGCTCCCATCTGGAATACGCGACCGCCGAGTGCATCTTTTTGAAGGATCTCGTAGCCAACGACCGGGCGGGGCAGCGTCAGATTGTCCGGGCCATTCACGAGATGGGCTTGAGCGATATCGTCAGTGTCTACAACAACTCCGTGGATCATTTTGGCGGCCACACCTTCGGGTGCCACGAGAACTACCTCGTCAAGGCCGAAGACGACTTCTTGAGCACTCAAGTGCAGATGCTCTACCCCTTCTTGGTCACCCGCCAGATCTACGCCGGCGTCGGCAGGGTCGGCGGACACATCTTGACCAGCGGTGGCACACGGCCCTCCTACCAGGAAGTCATGGACAACCCGGTGGACTACATCTGGGTGTCGCATGTGTACGGGGTCGAGCCGGATCCTGACGTCAAGTTCCAACTCAGCCAACGCTCCGACCACATCATCAAGACCATTGCGAGCCGGGTCAGATTCAACCGCGCCTTGATCAATCCCAAATGGGAGCACTTCTACAGTCACGATGGCATGACCCGCCTTCATCTGCTGTTCGGCGAATCGAACCAGAACGAATACGCGTACGCCCTGAAGGTCGGAGCAACGCTGCTCGTACTGCGGCTGCTCGAAGATCATCTGGTGCCGGAACGCCTGACCCTTGCGCACCCGCTGATGACGCTTCGTGAAGTTAGTCGCGACGAGAGTTTCCAGTGGCCGGTGAGGCTGCTCGATGGCACCGACACAACCGCCGTAAACCTGCAGCGCGAGTACCTGAAGCTGGCGGCCCGTTACGCTGGAGAGTCCGAGCAGACCGACTGGATCCTCTCCGAATGGGAAACGACGCTTCGGGAGCTCGAAGAGGACGCGCCGGCCTTGTCGCACAAGCTCGATTGGGCCGCCAAGCTCGACATCGTCAAGCAATATATCGCGGAGGAGGGAGTGGACTGGCACGATGACGCGCTCCAAAGCGTGGACCTGGAGTACCACAACATCGATCCCGCCAAGAGTCTCTTCCACGCCCTGCAGGAGATGGGCCGCACGCAGAGATTCGTGACGGACCTCGACATCCTGGAAGCCATGACCGACCCACCCCAGAACACGCGAGCGAAGGGAAGAGCTTTGCTGGTGGAGCAAGTCCTCAAGCGGAAGACGCCCCGCTTCTATATGTTCGACTGGAACGGCGTCGCCCTGGACCGCCACAACTACGTGGAGATGCCTGACCCATTCGAGACCTACGAGCGGATAGACAAGTGAAGAACGGTTGCCCTTAGGCTGAAAGCGCCTTCAGAAACATGAGAGACCTGCTCTAGGCCCGCAGCGAACTGTCTTGGGCTGCGGGGACCGCTTCCGGCTCGAACTTCACGTCCTGAAAGACCTCTCGCATGGGAACTTCAACAGGGACTGCCGAAAGCGCGACTTGTGTGTCCAGACCGTCGTAAAAGTGGACCGTCCACTGATCCCCCTCGTCGCGAGTGAACACTTCTACGGTCGGTTCCTCGCTCGACACCAGCACGTACTCGCGTAGTGAAGGGATCTCGCGATACCTCTTGAACTTGAGCCCGCGATCGTGACGTTCTGTGGCGGGGGAGAGCACTTCGAAGATGATGACGGGATTGAGGAGCGTGTCGAACGCGTCGTCCTTGAATTCCGGCTCGCCGCACACAATGGTGAGGTCGGGATACGTGTACAGACGGTCATCGGGAGTTCCCACACGCATGCCGCTGTTCATGGGCCGACAGCCGGTGCCGCTCAAGATGCGGTACATGATCCCCGTGAGATTGGTGCTGATCGTCACGGGCTGGCGGGTCGCTCGCGCCATAGCCGTGATCACGCCGTCCGCGTACTCGTGCTTGTCCAGGGCTGTACGTTCCGCTGCCAGGTACTCGGCCGCCGACAGAAAGCCCGGTGCTGCCATAAGTGCATTATGGGCACCGGCCCTAGAAGTAAACTCCGCCACATCATGTCCGAAGCCCTTGAAGTCTTGAAGGCCCGACTCGCCGATATCAACGCCATCCATGCGGCCATCGCCATGATGGACTGGGATCAGCAGACCTACATGCCCAAGGGTGGCGCTGAGGCACGTGCCGAACACGTCGGCATCCTGAGCCGCATGGCGCACGAGCAGTTCACGTCCGACGAAACCCGCAAGGCCCTCGAACAGGCGAGGATGAACCTCAACGGCAACGAGGAGCATCAGGCACTGGTTCGGGTGGTGCAGCGTGATCTCGATCTGGCCACCAAGATCCCCACCGAACTGGTGGCCGAAAAGTCTCGCTTGTCGAGCATCGCCCACGAAGATTGGGTCAAGGCCAGGGCAGACAACGACTTCAAGAGCTTCGCCCCCACTCTCGAGCGCATGTTCGAGATCGCCCGTCAAGAGGCGGAACATTTAGGCTATACGGATCATATCTACGACGCCCTGCTGGATCAATACGAGGAAGGCGCCCGAAAGAAGGACGTCGAAGCCATGTTCGACTCCATCCGCCAGCCCAGCGTGGACCTCGTAAAGGCCATCAGCGAGCGGGGCGCCCCCAACGACGACTCCAAGCTTTACGGCGAGTGGAACGAACAGCAGCAGCGACACTTCACCGAGAAGCTGATCAAGGCCGTGGGCTTCGACATGGAGCGAGGCCGTCAGGACACCGCCCCACATCCGTTTTGCACCGGCTGGAGCGTCGGCGACATCCGCCTGACCACCCGCTTCAAGCCCTACATCGGCGCCGCG
>DATLGQ010000272.1:0-25265 GCA_035540435.1 Fimbriimonadaceae bacterium | reverse complement strand
GCGGGAAGAAAAAGCGTCGCTGCGGGAAGAAAAAATGTCGTTGCGGGAAGAGAAAACGTCGCTGCGGGAAGAGAAAACGTCGCTGCGGGAAGAGAAAACGTCGCTGCGGCTGGCGCATTCCGGCGGAATGTCCTCCCATCGACGAATCAACGGCAATCCCGCTTACTTGCCCTCGGCCAGACCTCTGGCGTGATCGGCGCCGCTGGGCTGCTCACCCTTCCCGAGCTGCTCCGCCATGTCAGGCTTCTTGTCGTTCAGATCGAGGGAAAGTTCCTCCCTCTTCTGGCAGCCGGCAGCGAGAAGGCACAGGCCGGCCACGGACAGACAAACAACGCGACGCATGGCGGCATTCTACAGCGACTGGCGCTTGAGAAGCAGAGGTGTGGAGTGAGGTAGTGGAGGGAGCGTCCATGCTCCGACCTCCGTTTCCACCGATCCGTGGTGTCTCCGGGAGCTATGTTACCCGCCCTGTCCTGGCGACGGATCAAGTCTTTATTGCGGTTTTGCGGCAAAGGACCTAGCCGCGCCGAGGCCATAGGCGCTCGATCTTGGCCTCCGAACGCAGTCGCTGCATGAACGACATGCGCGCGGTCTGCAGATACATCGCCCGCACCGATTCCAGCTCTTGCCCCCGCAACTGATCGCTCTTGGCGTCCAGTCGGAAGATCTGGAAACCGTTCTGGGTCTGGACGGGTTTGGTGAATCCCCCAGGCTCGAGCGCGGCCAATTCTTGACGGGCCGGAGGCGGGAACGCGTCGAGCTGTCGCCAACCGAGCAGTCCGTGGGAGCGCTGCACCGCCGGATCGGTGACTACCGAGTTCAGCACTTCGTCCCACGACTCTCCCTTCTTCAAGCGATCGTACACAGCCTGCGCGCGCTCGACGCCCTCCTTGAGATGCTCGGCGCTGGGACTCTGAACGGGAACGACGATCGTGGAGACCTTCACGAATTGCCTGACGTCGAAGCCTTCGAGGGCCATCTTGTTGACCAGCATCTCGTTCCGGATCCGCAGCAGGAGCCTGTCGCGCGGAAAGCCTTGGGCCAGTAGGTAGGACTCGGGGGTGGTCTCGGGCGGCAGCTGCGGCTTCATCTGTTCGAGCTGCGCCGCCAGCCGCTCCTCGACTTCCTTCTCGGTGACCGAAACCTTTGCCTCGGCCGCAGCGCGGGCGATCAGGCGAGTGTCGATCAACTCGTTGAGAACCTCTTGCCCCCTCCATTCCCAAAGGAGCCGGTCGACTTCGGAGGCTTTGATGGCATGCCCGTCAACCTGGGCCACCACCGCATCCGGAGGCGGCGGCGCGGTGGGATCTTGGCCGGCCAATACCAAAGCGAGGGCGAGAAGGGGCGCTGTCCACATAACGTTGCTCCGTTAGCTGCCGATACTCCTGTAGATACGCTCGATGCGGTCGACGGTGTCATCGAGGCGAAAGTGCTCCTCGACCCGCACGCGAGCGGCTCTGGCGAGGGTTTCGAGCGTAAGGGGCAGCCCGAGCATCTCGTTGATGCGAGAGGCGAGGCTGGCGTCCGTATTGAAGGTCATCCCGGAGATGTCCTCGTCGATCAACTCCGGCAACCCGCCGGTGTGCCTGAGCAAAACCGGAACGCCCAGCGACATGCCTTCTAGAGCGACCATGCTCGTACCGGCGCGACGGCTCGGAACCACCAGAAGGTCGAGGGCTCCCAAGAAGGCAAGGGGATCGGACACGCTCCCAAAGAATCGGATGCGTTCCGGTTTACGCGCCCCCATCGCAATCGCCTTCAGATCATCCTCCGCCGGGCCCTTTCCCGCAAGCAGAAGATGCGCCTCCTCGAATGCGGGCCATACGTCGTTCATGGCCTCGATGAGCGCGTCGAAGCCCCGCTCGGGGACGTATCGGCCCATGGCTCCGACCGCCAAGGAGGTCTCATCCAGACCCAGTTCGCGCCGCAACTCCTCGCGCGGTCGAGGTATCTCCTGGGGCGTCACGCCCGGCTTGACGACCTGCAAATGGATGGCGATCGCTTCGTCGAGGGCGCCATAAACGGCTCGCGACGAGCACAACCCGGCCGTGCAGTCGTTCAGCTTGCCGATCAAGATCGGGTGCGTGGTCTTGGGCATGTCCCAGGCGCTGTAAAGCCAAGCTTCATCTGATCCGAAGGCAGCGCTGCAAGCCCAAGCAGCACGGTAGCCAAAAGCATGGACGAGGTCGCAACCTTTGGCGACCTTTCGCAGCCGCTCGCTGACATTCTTGTCGAACTTGCCACCGGTGCGGTCCGGAATCCAGTCGGCTTCCTCGATCTCGACTTCGACGCCGCGCTCCCGAAGGCCTTCGGCGAGTTGGCCGGTGTGGGTGGCAATCCCGCCGAAGCTCTGGCGGCGAAGAAGGAGCACCCGCATGAAGCGATGTTACTCGCAGGCAACCAACGACCCGAACCGTCACTGCAGCGCCCGAGTCAAAATCGGAGACTTCGAGTTGAGCTTGGATTTTGGAGTTTTCGATGAAGGAGAGCAAGAACCTATGAGCAGTGTTGGACAGAGAATCCCGCCTCAGCACCAGGACCAGCGGCCGGGCATCGAGAGCCAGATGCGCCCGAGGCCAGACGCCGAGGGAGCCCGATATCGTCCCGCCGGAAAGCTCGAGAACAAAGTAGCGTTGATCACCGGCGGCGATAGCGGCATCGGGCGCGCAGTCGCAGTTCTCTACGCGAAGGAGGGCGCGGACGTAGCCATCTGCTACCTCAACGAACACGGGGATGCCGAGGAGACCCGGCGCATGGTCGAGTCGGAGGGCAGCAAATGCCTTCTGATTCCTGGCGACGCCGGCGACGAGAGCTACTGCCGTGAGGCGGTCGAGCGGACGGTGCGCGAGCTGGGCAGGCTCGACATTCTCGTCAATAACGCGGCGGAGCAGCATCCGCAGGAGAGCATCGAGGACATTTCCGCCGAACAGCTGGAGCGGACGTTCCGGACCAATATCTTCTCCTACTTCTACATGACGAAAGCGGCCGTTCCCCATCTTCAGGAAGGCAGCTGCATCATCAACACGACATCCGTGACCGCCTACCGGGGCAGCGCCCAACTTCTCGACTACTCCTCGACCAAGGGCGCCATCGTGGCCTTCACAAGGTCCCTCTCGCAGAATCTGGCCGAGAAGCGAATCCGGGTCAACGGGGTCGCGCCCGGACCCATCTGGACCCCTCTGATCCCTTCCACATTCGATGAGGAGAAAGTGGCCAAGTTCGGCCAGGACACCCCGCTCGAGCGACCGGGTCAGCCCGATGAGGTTGCCCCTTGCTTCGTCTTCCTGGCTTGCAGCGACTCGTCGTACATGACGGGGCAAATCCTGCACCCGAACGGCGGTGAAGTCATTAACGGCTAAGGCGCTGGCAGGATCGGGCGAGCAGCGCGTCGAACTGAGCCGGCATGTTCCACGCGCTGATCGCCCTCCTGTCTTTCCAAGCTGCTGGCATCGCCCAGGACACGAAGAGTGTTGAGTCGATCGTAGCTGCCGTCTACGACGTCATCTCGGGCCCCGCCGGCAAGAAGCGGGATTGGGACCGGATGCGCTCGCTCTTCCTACCCGAGGCCCGGATGGTAGCGGTGGGACGCCGACAGGACGGCACGACGGTCAGCCGCGCCATGACGGTGGAGGACTACATCGCGCGATCGGGGCCGCTGCTTGAAGAGCGGGGCTTCTTCGAGCGGGAGGTTGCCCGGCGGGTTGAACGCTTCGGCAGCCTCGCCCACGTCTGGAGCACTTACGAGGCCCGGCAAAAGGTTGACGACGAGAAGCCCATGATGCGGGGCATCAACAGTATCCAACTCTTCAACGATGGCCAACGCTGGTGGGTGCTGACGATCTACTGGCAGCCCGAGGGTCCGGAGACGCCCTTGCCGGAGAAGTATCTGAAGGACGGTTCCTGAGACTGGTCGGTAACGCGCCTGCCGCTCGGGCGTCGAAGGTACAACTCGGATATGCTCAGCACCTTGATCGCGACCCTGGCCCTGGCTCCCCAGGCTGCGGCACTCGAACCCATTCCCAACCACCTCACCCAACAAGAGAAGGCAGAAGGCTTTCGGCTGCTGTTCGACGGCAAGACCACGGACGGCTGGAAGGGCTGGCGTCGGCAAGAGATGCCCAAGGGCTGGCAAGTGCGGGACGGCAGCCTGGTGATCCTTCCAGAGCTCAAGGCCGGCGGCGACATCGCGACGAAGGAGCAGTTCGCGGACTTCGAGCTGCGCCTGGAGTGGAAGGTGACGCCGGGTGGGAACTCGGGCATCTTCTATAGGGCGAGCGAAGAGTTTCGGCTTCCCTGGGCTACCGGGCCGGAGATGCAGGTGCTCGACAACGAGCGCCATCCCGATGGCAAGAGCCCGTTGACGAGCGCCGGGTCGAACTACGGCATGCATCCAGCTCCCATTGACGCGGCCAAACCAGCCGGAGAGTGGAATGCGGTGCGGCTCGTGGCCAAGGGCAAGCACATCGAGCACTGGCTGAACGGAAAGAAGGTTGTCGAATACGAAGTCGACTCGCATGACTGGCTCGAGCGCTACAAGAAGAGCAAGTTCGCCGGCATGCCGAACTATGCCAGGAACCCCAGCGGACACATTGTGCTGCAGGACCATGGAAACGAGGTGGAGTTCCGCAGCATCAAGATTAAGCCCCTGTAGTCCCTCGGCATCGAGCGGCTAAGCTACAGGGGATGTCCACAGGTCGACTGGTGGTGGGGGTCACGGGCGCCAGCGGCGCCATCTACGCGCAGCGCTTCCTCATCCAGGCCTGCCGATACTACGAGGAGATCTATCTGACCCTCAGCGAGCAAGCGGCCCAGGTCGCAGCGACCGAGCTCGGCGTCAAGCTCGACAAGCGTTCGTTCAGCACCCGCGAGTGGCTCGGTTCAGACTATGCCCAGATCCGCTTGCTCGACGATCGCAACTACTTCACTCCTCCGGCCAGCGGCTCGTTCCGTCACGATGGGATGGTCATCGTGCCGTGCTCGATGGGAACCGCCGGCCGAATCGCGAACGGAATCAGCGACGACCTCCTGACCCGGGCGGCCGACGTGTGCCTGAAGGAGCGTCGGAAGCTGGTGGTCGTGCCGCGGGAAATGCCGTGGAACCTGATCCAGCTTCGGAACATGGTGACCCTCACTGAGGCGGGGGCGGTGGTGCTTCCGGCGTCGCCGGCTTGGTATACGAACCCGCGCACGCTCGAGGACCTCGCCGACACAGTGGTCGCCCGTATCTTGCAGACCCTGGGAGTCAAGCAGGACCTGCAGACAGAATGGATGGCGGAGTAAGTGGCAGGACGCGTCGTTATAGCAGGCGGTTCCGGGTTCATTGGCTCTGAGCTTCGCCAGTGGCTTGAGCAGCGAGGCTATGAATGCCTCGTCCTCACCCGACAAGAGCCCAGCGGACCTGACGAACGACGATGGGACGCCCGCACCGAAGGGGAGTGGTCTCACGAGTTGGAGGGGGCGAGAGCGCTCGTGAACCTATCGGGCAGCAACATTGCCCGCAAGTGGGACGAGCGCGTGGTGCAGGGCCTCTTCGACTCGCGCCTGGGCCCGACCCGGCTCCTCGGCCAGGTTCTGGAGCGTCTGGAGACGCCTCCCGCCGTGTGGATCAACGCCAGCGGGATCGGCTACTACGGTGACCGAGGCGACGAGGCGCTGGACGAGGCCTCGTCCGCGGGACAGGATACGGTGGCCGAGCTTGCACGACGCTGGGAGGAGGCGCAGGACGAGGCGACTTTGCCGCGGACTCGGCGCGTCAAGCTGCGGATCGGGCTCGTGCTGGGGCGTAGTGGAGGCGCCTATCCGAAGCTGGCCATGCTCACCCGGCTCTTCTTGGGCGGGCATGTCGGCAGCGGCCGCCAATGGACGAGCTGGATTCACGTCCGCGACCTGGCTCGCATGTTCGAGTTTGCCATCGAGAGCGACGTGTCCGGCCCCCTGAACGCGGTCAGCCCGGAGCCGGTCACGAACCGAGACTTCATGGCGGCCATGCGACGGGCGCACCGGCGGCCTTGGTCCCCCCCTCTTCCAGCGTTCATGCTCCGGCTGGCGAATCTCTTTGGCGCACCTGAGCCGAGCCTGCTGCTGACCGGTCAGCGGGCATCGCCCAGAGGGGCGCTGGAGGCCGGCTTCAAGTTCGAGCTTCCTCATTTGGAGCAGGCCCTGGAGGACCTGAAGGAGACTCGCCCGTAAGCCAGATCACTTGGCTTGCAGGTCGATCCGGTCCAGCTCGCGGCCATCGAGCCCGATCTGGCGAAGGGTGAGGCGACGACCCCCGAAATCCAGTTGGGTGAAGGAATGCTTGGCGATGAACTTCTCCGTAAAGGGTTGCCAGCGGGCGGGCTGGTTCTCGAACGATCGGTCGTAAAGCTCGGCCCCCCCGGCGCCGGTCACGATGTAGATCACCCCGTCGATACGACGGGACCGCTGGTAGTTGTGGACGTGGCCGCTGAAGACGGCGTCGACCCGATGCCGCGCCAGCAGGTCCGCAATCGAGCGCATGAAGGTATGGCCGGCGTGGGTCTTGCCGGTGAAGTAGGGCGGGTGGTGAAACACCACGAAGCTCCAATCGTGCTTGCGCGCCGTTTCGAGCGTCTTGGCGAGCCAGTCCCGATGGGGCCCCTTGCGCCAGTTGAGGTACGGGTTAGAGTCGATCACGGTCCAATGGCTGTTGCCGAACGTGAAGGAGTAGTTCGACATCCGAGGAAAGTTCGTTCCAGCGCTCTGGCGGAAGGCCCCCTTCTGGGCGTCCGTGCCGCGAAGGCCGAAGTCCGTCGCGAGCGCGGGTCCGTTGAGGGGTTGGGACCAAAAGAGGTAGTAGGCCAGGCCGGTCGGGAACCGGCTCAAACTGTTGTAGCCGGTGTCGTGGTTACCTGGCGCGGCGAAGGAGATCGTGCGGGCGAGTAGGCTGCGGTACACCCCGAAGTGGTAGCGGTCGTACTCCTCGACCGTCCCGTGCGGGTAGGCGATGTCGCCCGCGATCCCGAGAAGATCGGGTTGGGCCTTCGCAAGCCGCCCCGCCAGGTTGCGCTGCCCTGCCGTGCCGCGTCCACTGTCGCCCATCATGACCACTCGGTAGGACTGATCCGGTGCCGGCAGGGTGCGCAGGGGCGCCTGGAACACGACCCGGCCGTGACGCAGCACCTCGTAGCTCGCTCCCCGACCGATATCGGCTCTCAACACCCACCGGCTGCCCACACGCCGCTCCGCCTGCACGCTCCAGCTCGTTGCCGCGGCCGAGCCGTCTGAACTCGCAGTTCTAACGGTCCAGCCCTCGCGCTCACGGGCGTGCCAAAGCACGGAGACGTGGGCTTCGCGAGGGTTCGGTCCCAACTGCAGATAGGGCTCCACGACGAAGACGGCCGGCTGGAGCCCTGCACAGACCAGGGCAACGACAAGCATCATGGGCACTCCGAGTATGACGACGTACAGCGCGAAAACTGGGCAAAGTTCGCGATGAGGATGGTCAGCGAGCAGGAAACCAAGGGACAATGAAGCAGATGGGAGAGCGATTCCCGAAGCGTAGAGCTGCGCTGGCGGCGGCGCTCCTGGGCGGCCTCGCGGTCTTCAACTATTGGCCAGGCGGGGCGCCGGACGCGATCGCACTCAGCAGCGGGCCCCTCGTGGAGCCGGTGGTCTGGCCTGAGCCTTTCCGGGAGATCGCGCTGCGCTGCCAGGGGCGACGGGTGCCGGTGATCATGTATCACGACGTGATCCCCAGGAGGCACTCCGGGAGCATGTGGTACGACGTGACCGCAGCCGAGTTCGAAGCGCAGATGCGGGAGCTCAAATCTCGTGGGCGAACCCCCATAAGCCTGGAGCAGCTTTATCGCCACCTGACGCTCGGCGAATCGGTCCCCGAAGGCGCCGTCGTGCTGACCTTCGACGACAACTATCAGGGCTTTTACGACATCGCTCTCCCCATCCTTCGACGCTACGGCTACCCTTCCGCGATGTTCGTCCATACCGGCTTCGTCGGCTCCCCGCAAGGGCGTCCAAAGATGGGGTGGGCGACGCTCCGGAAGCTGGCGCAGTCGGACGACGTCACCATCGGCTCGCACACGATTACCCATCCGGAAGACCTTGGGAAGCTGTCCGAGGAGGCGCAGATCCGGGAGCTCACGGAGTCCAAACGGGTGCTCGAGGAGAGGCTGGACCTGCCCATCCACTTCCTGGCGTACCCGAACGGCGGGAACAGCGAGCGGACGCGCCGCCTTGCTCGCCGCGCCGGCTATCGGATGGCCTTCACGATAGAGAACCGTCTGGCGCAGGAGTCACCCTCGATCCTGGCGGTGGGACGTTACGTTCATACCCGGCTCGAACTAGCGCTGGCTGAGCAAGAGCGGACTACGGAGCTGGCGCCCGCGGGCCTCGTGCAGATTCCGCTCGATCGGCAGTCGGATGTGAGCCGGATCGAGGGTCGCTTCGGCGGCATCAGCCTCGTGATGGTTCAAGGCGGCGACCCCCAGACGCTGCGCTCGTCCGGACGTCAAGGCGTGGCGGCGTTTGTACGTCAGGCTGGAGCCAAGGCCGGCATCAACGGCACCTTCTTCACCATGGCCGCTGTTCAGGGGACGGACAACGGAATGGTCGGGCCGGTTCGAGTCAGCAACGAGCCTCAGTTCGTGATCGATGGCTTGAAGCACCGTTTGCCACGCCTCCGCAACCGGCCGCTGGTGGTCTGGGGCCCCCGCCGCATCGCGTTCCTGACGTTTCAGCCTGAGACGATGAACGACGAGGATCCGATCCGCGAGTTCATGCCCGAGTATACGAACTGCTTCGTCGGCGGCGGCTGGATCGTTCACCGGGGCCAAGCCAGAACCTCGCGTGAGCTCGACTCGTTCGCCGCCCGGGATTATCTGGATGCGCGCAAGCGCGCGTTCTTCGGCGTGACTGGGGACGGACGCGTGGTCCTCGGCTGTAGCACGAGGAGCGTGACCACGGTTCAGCTCGCTCGCGCCGCCGCCGAGGCGGGCGTGGCAGAAGCGGTGCTCCTGGATTCGGGGTTTTCGACTTCGCTGGTGTTTGAAGGCGAGGTGCTCGTGACGGGCCACGCCTCGATGGACAACCCATCGCGTCCGGTGCCCCACGCTATTGTGGTGCGCTGAGTCACCACGGACTGCCGCTTATGAAGCTTGGCTTGCCAGAGACGGGCAACGAGCGACGCTCTAACTTCTAACTCTTACTCCCCACTCCAAACTCCAAACTCAAAACTAGCCAAACTGCAAACTAGCCAAACTCGAGCTAGTCGCTCTCGCCTCCGCCATAGGGCGAGCTGTAGTTGGGCGGCTCCTTCGTGATCCACACGTCGTGAGGATGGCTCTCGCGCAGGCCGGCGCCGGTGATGCGGATGAACTCCGCCTTCTCCCGGAGCTCCTTCAGGTTCGCGGCGCCGCAGTAGCCCATGCCGGAGCGCAAGCCCCCCAGGATCTGAGCCATCGTCTCGGAAAGCGGCCCCTTGAACGGCACGCGTCCCTCGACTCCCTCCGGCACGATCACGGCCCCCGACTCTTTCACCTGCATATACCGATCCGACGAGCCCTGCTTCATGGCGCCGATGGAGCCCATGCCCCGGTAGACCTTGTAGGCACGGTTGCGATAAATCTCCATCTCCCCCGGGGCTTCCTCGGTCCCGGCGAACATGTTGCCCATCATCACGCTGCCCGCGCCCGCCGCCAGGCATTTGACGACATCGCCCGAGGAACGCACGCCCCCATCGGCGATGGTGGGGATACCAGCCTCCAAAGCCGCCTCGCAACACTCCAGCACCGCCGAAAACTGCGGCACGCCCACCCCGGCGACGACACGGGTCGTGCAGATCGAACCCGCGCCAATCCCGAGTCGCAGCCCATCGGCACCCACCGAATGAAGCGCGCAAACGCCGGCCTTGGTCGCCACGTTGCCGGCGATCACCTTGAGGTCTGGAAGCTTGGACTTGAGCAGCTTCACGCAGTTGATCACGCCGGCACTGTCGCCGTGAGCGGCATCGATGACCACGAAGTCCACACCCGCCTCAAAGAGAGCCTTTGAACGCTCGTACGGCTCTCTCAAAGCGCCGATGGCGGCGCCCACCACCAGCCTGCCTTTCTTGTCCTTGGTAGCGAGCGGGTGCCGCTTCACCTTGAGGATGTCCTTGATCGTGATGAGGCCCATCAGGTGACCGCTCTCATCGACGATCGGGAGCTTCTCGATCCGGTGGTCGGCGAGGATCCTCTCGGCCTTGTCCAGGTCGGTGCCCACCGAAGCGGTCACGAGATCCTTGCTCGTCATGCGGGTGTGGATGGGCCTGCTGTAATCCTCCTCGAAGCGGATGTCGCGGTTGGTGAGGATGCCCACCAGCTTGTTCTGGGCGTCGACGATCGGCACGCCGCTGATATGGAAGTGCTCCATCAGGTTGACCGCGTCCTGGATCGTCTTGTCGGGTTCGAGCTTGATCGGGTTCGTGATGACCCCGTGCTCGGAGCGCTTGACCCGGTCGACGTGCTCCGCCTGCTTGTCGATCGTGAGGTTGCGGTGGATAACGCCGACGCCACCCTCGCGGGCGATGGCGATCGCGAGACGCGAATCGGTGACCGTGTCCATCGGGGCGGACACGATGGGCACCTTCAGGGTGATTCCGGGGAGAAAGCTCGTCGAGGTGTCGACCTCGCTCGGCAGCACTTCGGTGTGTTTGGGGAGGAGAAGAACGTCGTCGAAGCTGAGGCCTTCGCGAAAAACCGGCATTGGGGCTCCTTGGCTTTTCAATCGATTATGGCAGACGGGAGGCTGCTCGATGCGCAGGTCTCCCGGGCGCAGCATGCATCCTGCGCCAACCCCTTCCCGGCATCCGCCGCCTGCCGGCCTCTCGGGCCAGGCGACTACGCCGCCTCGGCCAGGACCGGCCGGTCGCCCACCGCAGGATAGACCACCGCGATCGGGCTCGGCAGCGAAGTGCGCTCGTTCTTGCTGGCCCGCACCCTAAAGCGCGCCTCGATCCCCGGGGCGAAGCCGGCCAGCGTCGCCTTCGTTTTGGTCGTGGTCGCCAGAACCTCCCAGCCGCCCCCGCCGCGGCTGGCCTCGACCTCGAAGATGGTGGTGGGAGAGTTGCCGCTCCGCTCCCACTTCAGCCGGACGGTGCCGTCACACGAGGGCGTCGCCATCAGGCTGACCGGCGTGTGGGGAACATGCGGCGTATAGACGGTGTCGCGCACGGCCAAGCCGGTGCGGGCAACGTCGGCGGCATCCAGGGCGGGGTTGTTGTAGAGGTCGTTCGCAATCCAACGAATTCGGCTGAGGATGTCCCGCAGATCCTGCTCCCGTTCGGCGAGAGCCGCCCGCAACGCCGCCTTCGCTTCGTCCAGGCGCACCAGGCTCGCCTCCAGCCGGTCTGCCTCCGCGTCGAGCTCGGCCAGAACGGACGCGGGGATTCCATAGAGGCCCGGATCGTCGTCCAGAACCCGGTGCATGTTTCTGGCGAACGGCACCACGCTGGGGGCCGGTGCGGTTGCGTATCGGTTCCTTGCCAATGTGTCCTCCGGGTCCGGCCAAGCCTAAGCGGGACTCCGCCATCTTTATCGGCGAAAATGGGCGGTTTCCTCAGGATCGGGCGGCGAAATCTTTGCAGCCGCAGGCGCGATCTCGCGGGTGAGCGGCCCAGGATCGTGAAAACGGGAGAGTTTTTCACGATTCCTCGTCACGCCGTCGCGAAAATGATCCGCGCCGTCACGATTCCTGGGAGGAACCTCGCGAGGAGGAGCGCGAAAACTGAGCCCCAACGCGGGCATCCTCGCCCGCGCCAGGGCCCGCAGACGTCCTGCCGGACCTTAGCTCTTCTGCAGTTCGAGCTTGACGGTGCCCTCGCTGACGCCCTCGACGGTCATCCCGAAGTCGACGACCTCCACCTTCTGCTTGCCCTTGATGAGCGATTCGATCGAGAGGGTGCGGCCGGTGGCCTTCTCCACGAGCGCCTGCGTCTTGACGTCCATCGTGCCGGTGATCAGCATGTTCTGGACCGGGATGCCTCCCGCCGCGCCGGGGTTGTTCTTGAGCATCTCGGCCATGTCCATCTTGATCGCCAGCACGCCCTCCATCGAGAGCACCCACACCGGTTTGCCCTCATGCTCCTTCTCGCCGACCAGCTTGCCGAGGAACTTGCCCTCCTCGTTCCCGAGCATCGGCATCTTGGGGATCACGATCTCCCAGGTGTCTCCGATCTTGACCGGCCGGTCGGGGAACTCGATGAAGGTTCCCACGTTCTGCATCGAGGTGGAGCCCGCCATCATCATCGCCTGGGCGCCCGACCCTACGGGCTTGAGGTCCGTGAGACGGTTGCGGGCGTCGATGTGGCCCTTCACGATGACCTCCTTCGGCATTTGAGGCTGCGAGCTTTGGGCCATCTCCGCCATCGGGCCGTCGAACTTCATGTCCATGTCGGACGTGATCATTTCGAGCTCGGCGCCCTTGTCGGGCACGAGCTTGCCCATCTTCATAGTGAGCTTGGCGGTGGAGGCGATGTCCATGGGCATCTCTCCGGTGGGCAGGTTCATGACCTGCTTCATTTTCATGGTCATCGAGTAGGTTTCGGAGGTGTCGGGCTTGAGCTCCCGGCGGAGGAGCACGCCGTCCTGCCGGAACCCATAGGCCGCGAGCGCCAGACAGAGAAGGAACCATGGCAATCGTGATCGCATGGCTAGTAATACGCTGCTGCGCCCGCGTGGTTTAAACCTAGGACAAGGACGCCTGGAACGCTGCCGAGCCTGAATCAGCCTAAACGCCCTTGGAAGGTGACGAAAATGAAGAGCAAACTGATGAAAGCGTTCCTTGCTTTGAGCTTGGCCGCCACCTCCTTCGCGCCGATGGCGGTGAATGCTCAGAGCATCGATCAGCAGATCAAAAGAAGGCAGGAAAAGAAGAACGAGTGGAGGAACCTTGCCTATCTGGGCGGGGCCGCAGCTCTGCTCGGCCTCCTGAAGAACGACAAGACCCTTGTGTTTGCCGGAACGGCGGGCGCTTTGTACTCGCTGCACCGCTACGAGCAGGATCGCAAGAGCCAAAGCAAGCTGGCGCAGGCACGAGCCTCGATGTTTAGCCGCACCTCGTTCACCCGCAACGGTCGCACCTATGTGCGTCGCACGGTGAAGAAGAACGGCAAGACCTACTACCAGTTCGTTCGGAAGTAGGCCGACAGGTCGTTCGAATCTGCCTCGGCGCACGGCCCAGGAGGACCAGCGGGTTTTCTTGGGCCGTGCGCCCGCTGCGCTGCCCCAGTTGACGGGGTGCCCGAGGGGGCGCAACTTCAGGCGCTATACTCGCGCCATGGACGCTGATGCGCTCTATGCCGACGTCGTCGACAAGTACACGCGGCACATCAATCCCTATCTCGCCAAGCTCATGGGCTTTGCCGGCTTCGGCGTCGAGATGCAGGGCGAGGGCTGCTACATCTTCGATCACGATGGGAAGCGCTACCTGGACTGCCTCGGTGGCTACGGCGTGTTCAGCCTGGGGCATCGGCATCCGAAGGTGATCGAAGCGGTCAAGCTCCAGCTCGACCGAATGCCGCTCAGCGGCAAGGCGTTCTTCAACAAGCCGCAGGCGGACCTGGCCGCCAAGCTCGCGGACGTTTCGCCCGCGGGACTAGATTTCACCTTCTTTTCGAACTCGGGCGCCGAGGCGGTGGAGGCGGCTTTGAAGTTTGCCAAAGCCGCAACCGGGCGTTCAAAGATCGTGTGCACGGCCGGCGGCTACCACGGCAAGACCATCGGCGCGCTGTCCGTTACCGGGCGGGAGAAGTATCAGAAGCCGTTCATACCCCTGATGCCAGGTGCCCACTTCATCGAGTTCGGGGACAGCGATGCGGCTGAGAGCGCCATCGACGACCAGACCGCCGCCATGATCGTAGAGCCCATCCAAGGCGAGGGCGGGATCAACATCCCCCCTACCGACTACTTGAGATCCATTCGCAAAGCCTGCGACCGCGTCGGCGCGCTCATGATCGCCGACGAGGTTCAGACCGGCCTGGGCCGTACCGGCGAATGGTTCGGCTGCGACCATGAGCAGGTCGCGCCCGACCTCATGACCCTCGCCAAGTGCCTGGGCGGCGGCGTGATGCCCATCGGCGCGACCATGGGCCGTGAACTGGTCTGGGAGGCGGTGTTCTCCTCGAACCCGCTGGCCCATACCAGCACCTTTGGAGGCAACCCGCTCGCCTGCGCAGCCGGCCTGGCGTCGCTGCAAGTCATCGAGGAAGAGAACTTGATCCAGCGGTCGAAAGAGATGGGAGCGCTGCTGCTCGAAGGCCTGCAGGATGTTGCATCGCGACATACGGACCTGGTGGCTCAAGCGCGCGGGCGGGGCCTCATGATCGGGGTGGAGTTCACCATGGATGAGGTGGGCGAGCTCACGATCGCGCAGATGCTCAAACGAGGCATGTGCGCGGCCTACACACTGAACAACCCGCGCGTGATCCGCTTCGAGCCTCCGCTGATCATCACGTGGGAAGACGTCGACTTCGCCTGCCGCGTGTTCGGCGAGGCGCTGACGGAGACGTCGGACTTGCTGGCAAGCCTGGTGTGACCCTACATCTCCCGCCGAAACTCCAACGCGCTCAAAAGAGTAGCGCTGTCGGCGTAGTCGAGTTCCCCGCCGACCGGCATCCCGTGCGCAAGGCGGGTGACCTTCACGCTCAGCGGCTTCAGCAGCTTCGCCAGATACAGAGCCGTCGCGTCGCCCTCGATGGTGGGGTTGGTAGCGACGATCACCTCTCGGACCTCCCCCTGCAGCCTGCCCAACAGCTCCTTGACCTTGAGGTTCTCGGGACCGATGCCGTCCATGGGATTCAGCAGCCCGTGCAGGACGTGGTACAGCCCGTTGAACTCGTTGATGCGCTCGAGCGCCGCGATGTCGCGGGGCTCTGCCACCACCGCGATCAATCCCGGGTCTCGCCGAGAATTGCGGCAGATCTCGCACCGCTCGTGTTCGCTCACGTTCTGGCAGATCTCGCAAAAGCGAAGCGCGCGTTTGGCCTCTAAAATGACCTGCGCCAGCCGTTCGGCCTGCTCCTGCGGCACCCGGAGGAGATGGTAGGCAAGTCGTTGCGCCGACTTCGGCCCGACGCCGGGCAGGCGCTCCAACTCGGCAATCAGCTCAGCCAGGGGACGCGCGAATAGCATCAGAGGCCGGGGATGTTCGGCATGATGGATTGGACCTTGGAGTTCCGCAGCTCGGTGGCCTGGGTGAAGCCATCGCGGATGGCGCTCACGATCAAATCTTCGAGCGCCTCCACATCCTCCGGGTCCACCACGCTCGGCTCGATCTTGAGCGCCTGGAGCTCGCCCACACCGTTGAAGGTGGCCTTCACCGGTCCCTTGTCGATGACGAGGCGCTCGTTTGCCAGCTCCTGCTCGATCGTCTGGGCGCGGGCCATAGCCTCTTGCGCCTGCTTCATCATGGCTCCAAAGCCCTGACCGCCAAAGTTTTTGGGCAACTTCATCCTGATACCTTCTAACTGTTGAATTGTGCCTGAGCGGCCTTGTGCAGGGGCTGGCCCTCCAACGGCAATTCTACCGTGATAGGTTGGTTGCCCGACCCGTTGGACTGCGCCGGCACGAACTTCACCTGCCACTCCTCGCCAGTGGCCGCTTTGATCGCGCTCTGCAGGAAGGCCAGCCGCTGGGGCTTCTCGGTCATCCAGTCGCAAAACATCCGACTCTTGAGCTCGACGGTGGCCTGTCCATCCTTGATTTCGAGGAGCCGCGAGTCGGACAGCTTCATCGTGATCGGTGCGTTCTCGGGCAGCTCGCGCAGGATCCTGGGCCAGGGGCCCGCGTCAGCCTGAGCCACAGTCGACACCGCCGGCGCCGGCTCGGGTAGCTCGGGCTTCACCGGTTCTGGGGAGTGCTGCTCGGGTTCCTTCGGCTCCGCGGCAGCCGCGACGGCCGATGCGGACCGGGATCGCACGGGTTGAACCACCGCCTGTGCCCCGGCTCGCGGTGCGAGTGCGATCCGAGTCAGTTCTGCTTCCAGCCAAAGTCGCGGCAGCGAGACGTCGCGAATGACCTTGTGAGCATCGGCGATCGCGGCGCGCTGCCTCAACAGCTCGTCTCGGCCTAGGCGAACGGCGGTTTCGTGGGTGGACGCTTCGCGGGCCGCATCGGTCGAAGCTCCGACGTCGATGCCCAGGATGGCACGCGTCAAGTCCGCCATCCGGTGGAGCATCGACTCGAGGACCGTGCGAGGATCCCTCCCCAGTCGCGCGACCTCGTCCAGAGTCGCCACCAGCCGGGGAATGTCGCCGTCGCGAAGCGCGAGCAAGATCTCGTCCACCACCTCGTCGTTGATCAGGCCGAGCTGGTCGTACACGTTCTGGAGCGTGATCTTCCCCTCGCTGGTGAGGATGGCCTGTTCGAGCAGGGTCAGCGCGTCGCGGTACCCGCCGTCGGCCATGCGCGCGATCGCCGTCAATGCCGCCGGCTCGGCTTGCACCCCCTCGCGTTCCGCGACGTAAGCGAGGCGAGTGACCAAGTCCGTGAGAGAAGCGCGGTGGAACTCGAACTTCTGACAACGTGAGCGGATGGTGGGTGGAACCTTGTTGAACTCGGTGGTCGCGAGCACGAAGATCACGTGCTCAGGCGGCTCCTCGACCGTCTTCAGGAGCGCATCGAACGCTTTGGAGGACAGGTCGTGCACCTCGTCGATGATGAACACCTTGTACCGGGCGATGTTCGGCTTGTACTCGCAGACCTCGACGATCGTGTCGCGCACGTCGTCGACACCCGATTCGCTGGCAGCGTCCATCTCATACACGTCCACGAGCGTGCCCTCGGTGATGGCCTGGCAGATGTGGCACTCGTTGCAGGGCTCGGGGGTCGGGCCCTTCTCGCAGCAAAGGGCTTTCGCCAGCAGCCGCGCAGACGAAGTCTTCCCGGTGCCGCGGGGGCCGGTGAACAGATAGGAGTGGGCGATCCGGCCCGACCCGATGGCGTTCTGAAGGGTCCGAACCACATGGTCCTGGCCCATCAGATCCGAGAAGGTCTGGCTGCGATACTTGCGGTACAGGGAGAGATAGGCCAGGGCGAGACTCCAGATGCCGGGAATGGTGCGTCGCACAGAGGTGCGGCTTACCGTTGCTACCTTCCGGTCCTGGCGGGGTTCACCGTCCTGCTGCCGCGCAGTTCCCGGCGGATTGCTTCCAGTTTAGCATTCCGCCGGGTCCGGAGCCTCGTTCCTTATTGGCCCGCGCCGCGTAGCTGCGGCACGATGATCAGATCGTCTTGGGCGCTCTGCCCCGCTTCCACATAGTTCTTCGTCCGCAGGATCGGCACCTTGCCGTCGATCGGATTCCATTCTCCCTGCCGCAGAAGCTGCTCCCGGGTCAGGCTCATCTTCGTGTAGACGACGCGCTGGCCGGGGCGGACCTCCGTGTTCAGGAAGTTCTTGTCCGTCATGCCCTCGCCGCTCCAGCCGAACTTGTCCTGAATATGCGGCGGCGCGCTTCGCGGATTGTAGTAGAACTCCAACACGTAGTCCTTCGACGTGAAGGGATACATGGTCGGATCCTTGCTCATGTCGATCGTGCGGTTGAACCGGCGGTTCTTCACGAAGAGCTGCTCCTGCATGAAGGTCTTGTCCCGAGGTGGGTCCAGGTTCACCGAGCTCGTCTTGTCCCAATGCAGAGCGGCCGCTTTGTCGGTCTCGTAGTCCGCATCCCGAAGCACCGCGCGAACGCGCGTGCCGACGGGGAGGACGTTCCAAGTACCTTCGATCTGGATCACGCGTGGTTCGACCACCGTGACCTTGGCGCTGAAACCGACGTCGAACGGAGGGTTCACGTCGTAGGCGCCGGTCTCGAACGAGCCGTCGTTGCGGTTCTTGGCCACATAGCCTCGCTGGACCATTCGCACGAGCATCGTATCGAGGTTGTTCTCGAGCGTCTCCAGGTTCTGGAGGTGTCCAAAGACCTCTGGTTCGTTCTGGACGCGTTTAACCGCCGCCTTGTGAAGATCGAAGTACAGCTCGGCTGCCTTGTCGACCTCGCCGGCTCGCTGGTAGGCGTTGCTCAAAAGATTCTTTCGAGCCGGCAACATGTCCGGCCTCTCGTGAGCCTCGAGGAACCACTCGACAGCCCTGTCGTAGTCGTCGTCGATCTTGTGGTACCACATCCACCCGGTTTCGAAGAACATCTCGTAGGTGTGGGGGTTCTGCCGGGCCCCCTCCTTCCCCAGCGCCAAGGCCGATGGGATGTAGCGTCGATCCGACCTCTGGTCCTCGTCCGTGAAGTTGTAGCCGATGTGCCACATACCGGTGGCGTAGACATCGATCTGCTTGGGGTCGAGCCAGGTCACCAGCCGGATGATGGGCAGGATCGCGTCGTAGTTCCCGGTGTCGAAGAAGGAGTCGGCCCTCACCCACAGGATGCCGGCCACGAACTCTCGAAGCCCGATCAGGGCAAAGAGAAGCTGGTCCGGGTTGAGCCCGGCCGTGCCGAGTGATCCCTGGTTCGCGCTGTAGTCCTTGCGCCATCGCGGGAAGATGGCGCTGTGGTGCAGGAAGCCCTGGCCGACGAAGAACGCCGCCATCAACACCAGCAGAAGGGTCCGCTTCGTCCTCACCTGCTAAACCTCCCTACGGTCGAAAATGAGAATGCCCGCCACCAACAGAATGCCCACATAGAACAGGCCATATACAGTAACCATCGTGTAATACCAAGACTCGTTCTGAATCTGCTGGCCAGGGTTGATGATGGGGTTCTGAACGTTGTAGCTCGAGAAGTTGGGCACCACTGTGCTCAACACCTGCACGCCGATCTTCGCCGCCGGAGTCGTCCCCCTCGACTGCGCCAATGTGTCCACCAGCGGACTGAGCACCGAGCCGACCAAGTAGATGCCGCCGGACAGGAAGAAGTTGACCAAAGGCGAGACGAACGTCGAGAAAAAGATCGCGACCGCCGCCAGCAAACTCATCTGTACAAAGAACAAGGCTGGGGCCCTAGCCAGTTCCATCGCGATTTCGCCCTGCTGGATGAAAAAGATCAGGAGCTGAACGGCCGTCATGAGCGACATCATCAGGGCCAGCGCGAGCACAGCCCCGAAGTATTTGCCCAGCAGGAACTGCCATCTCTGGACCGGCTTGGACAGGATCGTGTAGATCGTGCGCCGCTCGATCTCGTTCGGGATCATGTAGACCGTCAGAACGAGGGCGATCACCGCGCTGGTGAGCTGGATCATGCCCAGCATAAAGCCCTTCAGAACCGTCGTCTCCTGACGCGCGGACAGCTGCCCAAGGGCGGGCGCGATCGTGAGCAGCAGGAGTCCGACCAAGAGAATGATGAGCAGCACGCGACGTCGCACCGCTTCGCCGACGGTCGTGGCCGCGATAGACCAAATGACTCTCATTTACAGATTCCCTCCGTCCGTAGCTCCGCTGCGAACGGTTTCGACGAATAGATCTTCAAGCCGCTTTCTGCGGGGAATGACGCTGACCACGTTGCCCTTGCCGCTGCGGATCGCATCCAGCAGCGCGTTTGGATCGTTGCTGTCGGGCATGTCGACCACGAGCCGCCCGCCCTTGAACGAGACAGTGGTGTCGGCCGACTTGATGGAATTCGCCAGGTCTGAAGACACGCCGTCGGCGATGATCTCGATCCGCCCGCCTTTGAGTAGCTCCTCGAGCCGGCCCTGCGCCTCGATCTTCCCCCGGTGGATGATCGCAACCCGGTCACAAATCCGCTCGACCTCGCTCAGCTCGTGACTCGAGATGAACACGGTTCGCCCCTCGTCGCGAAACTGCAGGATGAGGTCGCGGATCTCGGTGTGGGCGATCGGGTCGAGGCCACCGGTGGGCTCGTCCAGGAAGAGCAGCTTGGGGTCGTTCAGCAGGCTCTGAGCCAGGCCGACACGCTGCTGCATGCCCTTCGAATATTGAGAAATGGTCTTACTCGCATCACCCGCCAGATTGACTTTCTCCAATAGCCGCTGGCACTTTTCAGTGTCGTATATGCCGAAGAGCGACGCGTAAAACTTGAGCAATTCCATGCCGGTCATGTGCTCGTAGTAGTAGGGGCGCTCTGGCAGATAGCTGATCACCTTGTGAACCTCCATGTCGCCGATCTCTCGGCCGAGCACGGTGGCCTCCCCTGAAGTGGGATAGATGATGCCTAAGAGCATCTTGATAGTGGTGGTCTTGCCGGCGCCGTTGGGGCCGAGAAAGCCAAAGATCTCGCCTTCTTCGACGACCAGATCGAGGTTATCCACCACGTTGACGTTGCCGGCAAGGCGAGACTTGTAGGTCTTGGTGAGCTTTCGAGTTTCAATTGCAGCGGCCAAAGGCTGCACACCTCCAGGGGATGGTTCGACGGATTATACCTACGGCCTTGGCTTGCCACCCCTTGTCTCCTTTTCCACGGGAAAAGAAGTCGAGGTGTGGAAAACAGCGGTACCCGGCGCAGCAAAAATCTAATCGCTTAAGATTTTTCCGGCGGATTGCGGGCTCAAGCGCAAAAATGCAGGTGCGATCCATTGTCGAGAGACGTATATTATTGTCAGACCACCAGGAAACCGGGGCTCTCCAGAAAACACAACTTGTTCGGAAGAGTCAGGGCCGGGTGGAAAGGCTTGCGGGAACGTGCTTTGCTCTCCTTTCAACGTTCCCGCATTTTTTTGGTTCCCGAATCAGCCGCCGCTCCTAACGGCCTCGATCATGGCTCGTAATTTTGCTGGGTCCTTAAGTCCTGGAGCACTTTCGATGCCGGAGCTCACATCGATAGCGTAAGGCTGGACTATCTCGATAGCTGTCTGTACATTATCGGGGTCTAAGCCGCCGGCCAAAATCGTCTTCCGCCGTATCCGTCCCACCAACTCAGCGGCCTGATGCCAATCCACTTGCCTTCCGGTGCCGCCGTAGAACTTGGGGTCATACGCGTCCAGAAGAACCGCATCCGCCTCCGAGAGTCCCTCCTCGTCGACCGGCCACTTCTCGCCGCCCAGCCGAAGAACCTGGATGCGGCGACGGTGGTCGGGTCCACGAGCGAACTCGACGGCCTGCACGGCATCGACGTGCTGCGGTATCCGCCGCCCCTCGTAGCGGCCAAAGACGGCGACTTTCGTGATGTAGGGACCCAACTCGGGAAGCCACCGCTCCAGTTCGTCCACGTCCTGAATGCAGCGCGGGCTCGAAGGCTCGAAGATGAACCCAAGCGCATCCGCCCCCAGCTCAGCCGCCAACTCGGCATCTGCACGACGCGTCAGACCACAGATCTTGATCCGCGTTACCAACCCATCACCTCCTGGACCTTAGCCTCGATGTCTGGTGCCGCACAGAAGGTCGTCCCAATGAGCACCGCCTCAGCTCCGGCGGCCTTTACGCGATCGAGGTCGCGGCGGCTCTCCAGCGCGCTTTCGCTCACCGCCAAAGCTCTCCCCCGGAGCATGGGCAAGATCTCCAGCGAGGTGTCCAGGGAGGTTTCGAAGGTAGCCAGGTTGCGGTTGTTCACCCCGACCAGATCGGCCCCGGATTCCAGCGCGACTTCGGCCTCGTCGCACGTGTGCACCTCGACCAGAGCGTCCATCCCCAGTTCACGCGCCAGAGCCTGCAAATCTTGAATCGACGACCGTTCCAAGCCCGCCACGATGAGCAGCACCGCGTCCGCCCCCCAGGCTCGCGCTTCCCATACCTGGTAGGGATCGAAGAGAAAGTCCTTCCGGAGCACCGGCAGCTTCGTGGTCTTCCGCGCCACCTCCAGGTTTTCCCGCGAGCCGCCGAAGTAGCGGCGATCCGTGAGCACGCTCAGGCAGTGGGCTCCTGCCCGTTCGTACGCGGAAGCGACTTGTGCCGCATCCAGATCGGCCCGGATGATCCCGCGCGAAGGGCTGGACTGCTTCACCTCGGCTATCAAACCCAAGTCCTGGTGCCCTTCCAGCGAACGTCGAAAACCTCGGGTAGGAGCTTGGTCTGCGGCCAGCGAGCGCAGCTCGCTGAGCGGGGTTTGCGCACGCGCCTCGGCAACCTCCGCTCGCTTGGTTTCGAAGATGGCGTCGAGGCGGTTCATAACTTGGTCAGACCGGCCAGTTGCTGCAGCTTGCGCGCGGCAGCCCCAGTAGCGATCGCCTCGCGAGCCATGCGGGCCCCCCGCGGGAGATCCTCCACGAGCCCCGCCAGCCAAAGCGCCGCCGCCGCGCTCGGCAGCACCGCCGCGCTTCGAGGCGAAGAAGCCACGCTGATCGCCTCCCTAAGAATCGCCGCGTTGGCGGCGACGCTCTCCCCCGGATCCAGATGAGCCTCCGAAAGCTCCTTGAGGCCGAAGTCGCCCGGTGTCCAGCGCCCCTCCGTAAGCTGACCGCCAACCACCTTGGCATAGCGCGTTGGCTTTGACGGCGAGATCTCGTCGAGACCGTCCTCGCCGTGGACCACCAGGGCGCGCTCGACGCCCAGCCGGACCAGTGCTTCGGCCATCGGCCGCACCATGGCCTGCTCGTACACGCCGATGAGTTGCCGCCGGGCTCCTGCAGGATTGGCCAGGGGCCCCAGCTGGTTGAAGACGGTGCGGAGTCCCAGGGCCTTGCGGGCGGGTCCGACGTGTCGCATGGCTGGGTGGTGCGCGGGTGCGAACATGAACACGATTCCCGCTTCGTTCAATACCTGGGTCTGCCGTTCGATCGGGAGCTGGATGTTCACTTCGAGCGCCTCCAGTACATCGGCCGACCCGCAGGCGCTGGTAACGCCGCGGTTGCCGTGTTTGGCGATTCGGGCGCCCGCCGAGGCCGCCACGATGGCGGCAGCGGTGGAGATGTTGAAGGAGGGTCGCCCACCGCCGGTGCCACACGTATCGACGAGGTCCTTGTGCTCGTGCGTCAGGGCGGCGGCGCGTTCCCGCAGCACCTGGGCAAAGGCCGCAAGCTCGGAAGAGGTGACGCCCTTCGCCCGGAGCGCGACGAGGAACCCTCCAATCTGCGCGTCGGGCGCCTCACCACTGGTCAGGTGTCGCATGAGCGCGGCGGCCTGCTCGGGGGCAAGATCACGCCGATCGATCAGCGCCTCCAGGAGCGCTCTTGGTTCCACGGGCGCTATTGTACAGTCCTGCTACTCCGAGGGGTTGTAGGTCAAGTAGAAGCGGCCGGCCACGATCGACACCAGAATCGCCATCGCCAGAAAGTACACCAGCGCGGGCAGAGCCGCCAGCGGAGCCGCCAAGGCCCACAGCCAGATTCCGGCGAACAGCACGATCCCCGGGGAGGCGGCGATGGCGACCCCCAGCATCATCATCAAACCGCGAAAGCCGCGCTGTGTGGGATCGTCGATGTCCGGGAACAGCACGATGACCAGAAACACGACCGCGCTCAAAAGCAGGGCAAGCGAGGGGACCATCAGGGCCGCAGCGAGGCATACGTGCCACATCGCAGGTTTGAGAATCACCACCACGAGCGCCGCAAGCCAGTTGGCCACAATGCCCGCCATCGCCTTGGAGGCGACCTCGTAGAACACGATCGTCGGGGCTGAGAAGGGCAAGGGCTTCTGGAGGTCGACGCGCCGCAAGACCTCGATGAAACCGGATTGGGCCATGGTCGTGACCAGAATGAAGAGGCTGAAGCCCTGCATGAGCAGAAACATCACCTGGCTGGGCATCTCTCCTCGTCGCTCGGGGATCAGCGCCGGCAATAGGGACATCGCGAGCGTGATGACGACGAACAGCAGCACCATGCCGAACATGCCTCGCCTCTGCAGGAAGTACTCCTTCCAGAGAAGGGCGAGCGGGCCCTGGAGGCGAAGTCGGTGGACCCAACCTTTCTTGCCGGCCTTCACCTTGCCGAGTCGAGCCTGCGCCGCCACGATGCCGAACATGTCGCCCTGCTGCTGGAGGGTCCGCTGCTCGTTGGCCGCAAAGCCCCTGGCCGCTGCCTGGTCATACATCCAGCCGACTTGCGTCATAGCGACCGTGATGGCCGCCCCGATAACGGCCAGAAATGCCAGCAGTCCGCCGACCGCAAGTGGCAGGTTGCCCTGAAGCGGACCCATGACGATCATGCTGCTGAAGGTGGCCGGGAAGAAGGCTGCCCGCAGCACCGGGCTCCGTGACAGCTCCAACCAGTCGGCGGCCGACTCAAACGTACGCACTTGGGCATAGATGTAGCCGAAGATCGCGCACACCGCCACGGCAAACCCCCAGCCGAGCAGCCGCGCATTGCGGTCGCTTTGCCGGTCGCTGCGCCCAGTGAACAGGCTGACCGCATAACCGATAGCCACCCAAACCAGCGCCATCAGGAGCCAGCTCACCAGGATTGCCCGCCCTGCCAGCTCCGAGTGCTGGGGCATGTTTCGGAACATCGCCTCCCAGCCCATCGCCATGGGCCGCATCGCGAAGATCGCCAACAGCAGCGGCATGATCAGGGTGAGCAGGTAGTCGCGAACCAGCCTGAACACCAGCACCACCCGCGGCGAGATCGGGGTCGGAAACAGAACGTCGACGTCCGCCGGCCGGAAGGAGCCCCGATTCGAGAACATGCCGAGGGCCAGGATAAGCGACAGGAAAGCGAAGCCGCCGAACACGATGGCATCCAGAATCTCGAGCGGCGGGAAGGCGAGCTGCCCTTCCCCACCGGCTCCGAAACGGGGAGGTCGGCGGGGGCTGTCGTAGCCACGATTGAGGATCAGAAAGTAGTAGGCCAGGAAGGCCAGCAGGCTGATGAGGCGGCGCGCCGACGTCACGCTGCGCTTGATGCCGTTGAAGGTCGTCCTAAGCGTCAGGAACAGCAGCGCCCGCATCCGCCCCCTCCGCCGTGAGCTTGAGAAACACCTCTTCGAGGCTTTGACTCTCCAAGCCGGTCAGGCTTCGAAGGTCAGCCAGCGATCCTTCCGCGATCTTGCGGCCCCTGGCCAAGATGATCACCCGGTCGCACAGCCTTTCTGCGGTGTCGAGCAGGTGAGTCGAAACCAGGACCGCGCATCCGCTGTCCCGGGCTCGCTGGATCTCCGCCTTGACCTCGGCGACGCCGGCCGGATCGATGCCGATCAACGGTTCATCGAACAGCAGAACGTTGGCCTCGTGGATCAATGCGCAGGCAACCGCGAGCTTCTGGCGCATGCCCTTGCTCAGCGTCGCCACCAGGTCATTGCGCTTCTCGGTCAGGTGGTACCGATCCAGGAGCTCCTGCCCCTTCGCCTCGTAGATGTCGAGGGCATTGAAACACATGGCCACGAACCGCAGGTGCTCGTCCACGGTCAGCAGTTCGTAAAGGCTCGGAAGCTCCGGAACGAACGCCAACCCTCTCTTGGCGCTGCCTTGATCGTGCACAACGTCATAC
>DATLGQ010000271.1:0-4118 GCA_035540435.1 Fimbriimonadaceae bacterium | reverse complement strand
TCTCTCACCCGTCGAAGGCTGAACCAGAACCCCGTTGGCATCCAGGTCGAAGGCGCCGTCACGGGTATAGGCAACCCGCTCGCTGTTGCTCGTCAAGAAGTAGCCGTTACCCTGGATCGCCAGGTCGGTCGGCCGGTTCGTGGCGTTGAGCGAGCCCTGCTCGTTGTTGATGTCGGTTCCCGACACGAGCACGCCCAACCCGAATTGGATCGGATTGGTGCCGCCCATGGTGTCCGTCGGGCGCGCAGCACCCCTGATCGTCTGGGCCAGCATGTCCTGGAAGGTCACGCGCGAGCCCTTGTAGGAGGTCGTATTGACGTTGGCAAGGTTGTTGCCGATGACGTTCATGCGCGTCTGCTGCGCTTTGATGCTGGCTACGCCAGCGAGCAATGCCTGAATCATTGGTTTCCCTCTTGTTCTCTCGTTGGTCGTGGAGCTTCAGAGGATTGCTTGGCACTTCCGGCCTCGCCTTGCGCTCGTCCCGATGCTCGGGACGATCCCGCTACTTCCTCTTGCTCTTGTTGTCCAAGTCGTATAGGTCGTATAGGTCGTATAGGGCCTATAGGTCTTATAGGTCTTATAGGTCTCATAGGTCCTATGAGGAGCCGCTACACGATCACCGCACTGTCGATGTTCGTGAACACGTTGTCCTTGAGCTGCTCTTTGTCCATCGCCGTGATCACGGTGCGGTTCTTCACGCTCACCACGAGCGCGATGTCGTCCACCATCACGAGCGAGTCCTTAGCGCCCTTGGCAGCCGCCTTGTCGATACCGCTCAGGACCCGGTCCCATTCCGCTTTCCCCATCTCCAGGTTTCGGCTTTGAAGCCTTGTCTGGGCGTGACCGCTCACCTTCAGGCGGTCCTGAAGGATCTCGTGAAACGCGGGGCCGGTCCCGACCCGTCCCGCTTGCGACGGCGCCGTGCCGGGTTGCTGGATCAGTTCCGCGACTTTGGTGTTCTGGATTCTCATGAGCCGTTCCTAGATCAGTTCGAGATGAGCCGAATGGAGCCCATCTCCACATCCACCATGCCGCCGTCGGCTTCTTGGATGCCCAGGTAGTAGATGCCGTTGCGGATGGAAAGCCGCTCAACCGTCCCACTGACGATCGAGTTCACGCCGCCCGAGCCCGCGCTGCTCATTGGCCGCACCGCGCTCACGTGCTTGCCCATCAGGGAAGCGGCCTGCGCCACATCCATCGACTTCTTCATCTTGTCGAGCCCGTCCACGGTGCCGAGCTGCGCCATCTGGGCAAAGAAGTCTCGGTCGCTCATGGGTTCGAGCGGGTTCTGGTTCTCGAGCTGGACCGTGAGCAGTCTCAGAAACTGCTCCATATCCATCTTCGATTTCGACTTGGCCTCCGTGAGGCCGAAGTACTGTCTGCTGTCCATAGGTTCAACTGTCATGTCGTCTCCTAGATCCAAAGGTCCACGCCGGCGGTCATGCCGCCCAGTCGTGCTCGCGCGCTGAGCGCGGCGAAGCCGCGGTTGTCGGGTGAGGAGTCCCATTGCTTGGCGAAGGCCTGATGGGACTGTGGCTGCGGCTGATGCTGGGGAGCGTGTCGAAAGTCGCTTCCCGCGTTCATCTGCGCCTGACTCGATACTGTGACGCTGTTGAGGCTGTAGCCCCGGTTCTCCATCGCCTGCCCCAGGTGAACACGCCCTTGCTCCAGCGCATGCCGAACTTGGTCGTTCGAAGCATAGATGCGGGCGTCGACGCTGTCGCCCAGCGTCTTCACGACCATCGTGATCGAGCCGAAGTCCTTCGGATCCAGGTGGATCGTGATCCCAGCCTTGGGCCGAGCGGCCACGAGCATCTCCAGCCGATCGATGACCTGCCGTACGATGTTCATCGCGTCCTTGCGACCGAGAGTCTGAACGGCCTCGGCCGGAGTGGATGCGTGAACCTCCACGGGCTTGCCCTTGGGCGCCGCCTCTCGCACCGGAGGCGCTTCCAAGTCGACCTTTTGGAGCTTGTCTTCTGGCAGGGTCTCTTTGACCTTCTCCTCAGGCTTGGCCGAAGCGCGCGCAGCGGCTTCCTTGCCGAGGACCTCCTTCTTCGGCTGTACGCGGTCCGGATGTGCGGCCGCCTCTTTGTCTTCGAGGGCGCTGATGTCGATCTTGGCCTGCGCGTCCAGCTTGGAGCGCAACTCCGACTGTTCGAGCTTGGTCCTGAACCGGCCTTCCGCGATCTGCTTCTTGCCGAGCGGTCGATCACCTTCGGCCGTAGCCTGCGCGGCAGCCGCCACGGAGCGCAAAGCCGGATCCCGTTCCACCCGCGTCACCACGCCTTGCAGGTCCTCCATCTGCTGGGCGAAGAGCGCTTCGTCGAGCTGGGTCGGCGAGTGCTCGGTCGAGAACTTGGCGTCAGGCCCGACGTGGACTCCGTGGGTTGGCGGCTGGCTCGAAGAGGCAACGTCGGCAGCGACCGGCAGGATGTAGATTCGCTTCGGAAGGCCCTGGTCGTCCTGCCCCCCGTGCCGGTCGATGCGGCCCGGCTTGGGCTTCTCGCGAACGAACCACTCCTTGATGCGCTTCTCGTCAAAGATGCAGTTGCCCACTTTCTCAGACGGTCCATGCTCCGAAGCCTTGGTGTCAAGGCGATCTTGTGGGGCCGAGGCCTTCGCGGCCTCCGCCTGGAAGAAGCCGGAGCCGGAGGTGACCGTCCATATCGGCGGCAAGCCTTCGAGTGGATCCTCGGAGGGCTTCACTTCGACAGCCGGCTCTCCGCCGAGCACGAGCGGGTCCCGTTGTATCGCTGTTTCGAGTGGAGGAGAGTCCGGCTTTTGTGGCTGAGCATTCGGCTTCAGGCTCACTGCCTCTTCCTGCACCCGCTGGTCGATCGCGGGTGGTGGCTGGGGCCCCGGTGGGGCTTTGCCTCCTTCCGCAGCTTCCAACATCTGCCTGAAGCCGGCCACGGCGCCCTCGGCTTGCACCGATGCCTCCGGGACCGCCACCCCAAACAGGTTTGCAGTGATCTGCATACTTCTGGTGTCGGCTACTCCCGGCAGTTTCTACAGGCCCCAAAGCCGAACACCGACCCTGAACACCTGACGCGGAACGCACGACAACCAAGGCCGAACGCACAACGCACAACGCCTTAACCCTCCAACATCTGCCATACTCCGATGTGCCCAGCGGCATCGACCTCTCCCAAACCCAGGCCGTCCTCTTCGACGTTGATGGCACCTTGGTGGACAGCTTGCCAATGCTCATCAGAGGCCTTGGCGACACCTTCGAGAGATACGTCGGCTTCCGCCCGGCGGACGCTGAGATCCAGGCAATGATCGGCATGCCGCTGCGGGTCCAGCTCACCCGGTACCACACGAAGCCCGTAAAGGAAAGCGAGCTGGCGGAGATGATCGCCTACACGATCGATCGCTATGACGCGCACGAGCACTTGGAGCGCCTGTTCGCGCCGGCCGTGGAGACATTGAGAATTCTCCATCTGGCAGGCATCAGGACCGCGCTCGTCACCAGCAAGAACGCGGAGGAGCTTCGTCGCTTTCTTCTGAGATTTCCCGGCGCAGATGATGTGGACACAACCGTCTGTGCTTCCGATGTTACAAACCCCAAGCCCCATCCCGAGAGCGCGGAACTGGCCTGCGCGAAACTGAACGTCCAGGCCGATCGCTGTGTGTTGATCGGGGACTCGATCTACGACATGCAGTGTGGCCGGCGAGCAGGCCTCAAGTGCGTGGCAGTTTCCTATGGCTCCGGCTTGCGCGAGGAACTCCTTGCGCAGCAGCCAGACCTACTGCTAGAAACCCCAGAGGCGCTCCTGGAATGGGCCACCGATTCATTGGCTGAAACGACATGCCCCGAAAGAAGAAGTTAGAAACCGACATCGAAGACGTCGCTCCGGCGACCAACGACACAACTGAAGAAAAGCCCAAGCGAACCCGTCGAGCGAAGACGGCAGCCGTAACCTCCTCCGGTGCTTCACAAGAGGCGGCAGAGGCCGCGCCCGCCCCCACCGCCAAAGCCAAACGGGTCCAGGCGCAGCAGGAGGGCCCGGAGACCAAGCCGAAGAAGCGAGGCGTTCGGGAGCAGTCCGCGGTCCCAGGGCCTGAGCCGGCCGAAGAGGCCCACGCTCCCGCCGAGGCCAAACCCAAGCGGG
>DATLGQ010000270.1:0-11369 GCA_035540435.1 Fimbriimonadaceae bacterium | reverse complement strand
CTTCCATGGGGTGGAAGAGGTCGCACGTTCGAATCGTGTCGCCCCGACCAGGTTTTAAGTCTGAGACCTGCACAAATCGAGCGGCTCACCTTCGATTGTGAGGCTGGTCTCTCCAATCTGTCTCGGTTCAATTGAGAGACCAGTTGAGATACCTCGCTGTAGCTTGAAGCACGTTTTGGATTCAAAAATCTGTGCGCATGACCTCTTCCAAAGGATGGAAGAGGTCGTCTCGATGTGAGCGACTTCGAGAGTGCCGTGCTGTACACTCCTCCAAGCGGAATGACCGTTATGGGCACGATGAGGCGGGAACTTTCATCAGAGAAGCTGAAGCGGGTTAAGATCGAGGGGTTTCGGTCCATCAAGACGGCGGATATCCAGTTCGGGGATGCCACTGTGCTCATCGGGGCGAACGGCGCGGGTAAGACCAACCTGATCGGCTTTTTGCAGATGCTCAGCTACATGATGAGCGAGAACCTCAGACTCTATGTGGATGAGAGACGAGGAGCCGACTCGATCCTGCATTTTGGATCTTCGGCTACACCTCGACTGATGGGGGAACTCGAATTTGCACGAGGTAATGAGTCAAGTACTTATGGGTTCATACTAGTGCCTGCCGCAGGAGACAGGCTCCTTTTCACCCACGAGCAAGTGTTCTTCAAGAAGCCTGGAGCGATGGCACCGTTCGATGCACTCCTTGACCCGGGCGGTTTTGAATCTGCGGTCCCGCGAGCAGCTCAAGTCGAGACCGACCCGATCAAGCGCGTTTGTCAGGTGTTTCGCCGCAGGCTGTCGGAGGTACGGGTCTATCACTTCCACAATACTACAGCGGTCTCTGGCATTCGTGGTCTGCAAAACATGCACGAGAATCGCGCGCTTTTGGCGCAGGGGAGCAACGTCGCTGTGATGTTGCATGTCTTGCTGCAGCGCTTCGAAGGGCATTATCGGCGAATCGTTGAAGAGATGCGACAAATCTTGCCAGATTTCCAAGACTTCGTTCTTGAGCCCGACGTGCTTCGCGGTAAGGAACAGATTGAACTACGCTGGATAAGCAAGTACGGAACCGAAAGAGTTTTTGGTCCCGAGCATCTTTCAGACGGGTCAATTCGTGCAGTCGCGCTCCTCACGCTTCTGTTGCAGCCAAATGAGTTTAAGCCAGGTGTCATCGTAATCGATGAGCCAGAACTGGGACTTCATCCGTTTGCAGTCAGCCAAATTGCGAGACTCATAAATGAGGCCGCTGCTGATCATCAGATCATCATATCAACGCAATCTTCGCGAATAGTTTCAGAATTTGAACCGGAGCAGGTCGTTGTTGTTGAATCGCAAGATGGGCAGTCGCACTTTCGACATTTATCGACCGAGGACCTTTCCAGTTGGCTGGCAGAATATGGCGATCTCGGGACACTTTTTGACATGAACGTGACTGGCGGTGCACCTGTTTGATCGAGTTGACGGTCTTATGTGAAGGTCCGACGGAAGTGGGATTCGTGCGGGAAGTGCTGAAACCTCATCTTTCAGCACTTCAGGTTTTTTGTAAGCCGGTCGAATTGAACAGAAGGAATTTCGGAGTCGTGCCCTGGGAGAAAATGCGGAGGGCGATTCAAGGGGCAATCGGCAATGCGAGAGATCATCAGTACACGACCTGCATGGTGGATCTGTACGCATTGCCGGACTACCCAGGTCAAGCAGAACCGGCTGACAGCCCGATCGAGAAAGTTCGCAATATCGAACGTCGGATGCGGGAGCACCTTCCAAATCCTCGGTGGCTCCCGTACATTCAACTCCATGAATTCGAGGCTCTACTCTACGTGGACTTGTCCGCAATCAATTCCGCCATGTCTGATAGAGATGTGAGCGGAGGAGTGGCATCCCTTTCCTCAGAAGTGCATGGGTTGGCCCCTGAAGACATAAACGAAGATTCGTGGACGGCACCCAGCAAGAGGATACTAAAGCACATTCCAGAGTATGCCAAGGCCCAAGTGGGTCCATCGGCAGCTCAGATTATTGGCTTGAACACGCTACGACAACATTGCCCACACTTTGATGAGTGGCTGCATTCGCTTGAGGGCCTGACTCAGTTTACGGGCAGCACTTAGGTGGTCTCTCAAAAGTCTCTCAGTTGGCTGAGCAAGTAAGAGACCTGCTGAGACAGCCATAGACTCGAAATGTTGCGATTCTACGGCACTTTTTCTCCATGGGGTGGAAGAGGTCGCACGTTCGAATCGTGTCGCCCCGACCAGGTTCAAAGTTGACCTTTTTAGCCCCTCCTGCTCAGACGCCATAGGCGACCTCATCCACTACTTGTGCCTCATTGTTCCCTTATCCGGCACCTTAAGTCGCGTTCGGTCGCCTTTGATTGAGTGAGCAGAAGCGGGGTGCCTGGTTTAGACCTCCGGCATATACTGTTCAAGGGGTCGTAAATGCCTGGTTACTCGAGAGGGCTTCACGAGATCGTGCTGGTGGTGAAGGATGTCCGGAGAGCGGCCGCGTTCTATTGCAATCTGCTCGGCTTGGAGGAGATCTCGCCGGCGACTGACGACTGGGCTCAACTCTGGACGAAATCGTCCGACGACGAGCAGTGGATTGGATTCACCAGCGGACAGCTTCTGTTTGAGGAGCACTCCCCCAGGTCGGCGGGGACGAGGTTTGGGCCAGTACACTTCGCGTTCCGAGGTGAACGCGCGCAGAAGGACGAGTTCCTCGCCCGCGCGAAGGACCTTGGCGTGGTACTCCTCGGTCCGCAGCAGTGGAAGAGCCGCATGAAGGGCACCTCCTATTACTTCTATGACCCGGATGACAACCTCGCGGAACTCTGGTTTCCCGACGAAACTGACAGTGGGTAGGAGTCCCGTGTTGCGAGTGGCACGGCCGACCGATAGGCTGGAGCAAATCTCGCGCATGTACTCGGAAGGGCTTGGCTTGCAGGTGCTGGCCAAGTTCGAAGATCATGACGGCTACGATGGCGTCATTCTGGGCCAGCCTGGTATGGAGTACCACCTGGAATTCACGAGGCATGGAGGGCACGCCGCAGAAGGAACGGCCAGCCCCGAACATCTCTTAGCCATCTATTTGCCGCAAGCCAGCGATTGGGATGCCACCGCGCTGTCGATGATGGAAGCAGGGTTCAAGCCGGTGACGTCGGTGAACCCCTTCTGGGAAGCATGCGGGCGGACCTTTGAAGATGTCGATGGATATCGCGTCGTGCTTGTGCGCGACTCATGGCCTGCTGCGTCAGGGTCTGAGGAATGACAGGAGCCTGTGTGGCTGGAAGCCCGCGTGCGCATGTAGGGGCATGCCTCTGCTCCTCAAGATGATAGCGCCTCAGCTTTGGCGTTTGTGTGGGCGACGCAGCGTATGCCCAGCGCCTGGGTTTCTCATATTCGGTTGCGTTCCCCTATCCGTCACCCTATGTGCCGATCCAGAGGCCCGTGAAGACGACCAAAGGCGACTATTACGAACCTGCACACCGCGGTCCAGGACGCGCTGAACTGGTTTTCAGTGCATGGGGTGGAAGAGGTCGCACGTTCGAATCGTGTCGCCCCGACCAGGTTCACTTTCGATGATCTAGGCGTCACAAGCACCGCCTTGCGCCGCCTGGCGAGTCCGCGCGGGTCGCAGAACTCCTCGCGTCCTCGCCGGATCGCTCAGTGCCGAGACCCTTGGCAGGCCTGCGGGCATACTTCTAAGAGCAACCATGAGTGTCTTGGGCATCCACCACGTCACCGCCATCAGCGCCGATATCGTCGGCAACCTGGCCTTCTATACCGGCGTCCTGGGGATGCGCCTCGTCAAGAAGAGCGTCAACCAGGACGACGTCAGCGCCTACCACCTCTTCTATGCCGATGCCCTCGGCTCCCCCGGCACCGACCTCACGTTCTTCGATTGGCCGCGCGTCACCGCCAACCGGCCCGGCCCCGGCACGATCTCTCTCACCCTGCTCCGCGCGCCGCGGGGGACCTTCGACTACTGGGAAAGCCGTCTCACCGAAGCCGGCGTCACGGTCGATCGCGAGCCGGATCGTCTCTCGTTTCAGGATCCGGAGGGCCAGCGGCTGGCGCTCATCGCCGACGATGAGATGCCCGGCGAGATCGCGCCGTGGGACGCCGTCGTCCCGTCTGACCTCAACATTCGAGGCATTCTGGGAGTTGAGATCGAATCCTCCAACGCACGTGCGACGGAGGCGGTCCTTCGCCAGCTACTCGGATTCGAGGAGGTGGGCGAGGGGCTCTGGGAGGTTCGGACGTCGACTTCGCTGGGGCAGGTGCGGGTCCTCGAGGGTCGAGGCGCCCACGGACGCCCCGGACGAGGAGGTGTACACCACGTGGCCTTTCGGGCGCGGGACGACCAGCACCTGACTGAAATCGAGAACCGCGTGGAGGCGGCCGGCATTCGGACCTCCGGCTATGTCGATCGACACTACTTCCACTCGCTGTACTTCCGAGAGCCGGGCGGAGTGCTGTTCGAGGTGGCGACCGATGGTCCGGGTATGCACATCGACGAGGATCCTGGTCGGCTCGGTGAGCGACTGAGCGTCCCGCCGTTCCTGGAGCATCGTCGCGAGTTCATCGAGGGCATCCTGCGCCCGCTTCCCCCGCCCGCGTATGCTTCGACCACCTCAGCCGAGTGAGCGCGGGAGCAGGCGCTTCATCTGTTCGGTGCTGAGCGGGCCCAGGACCTCCCCGCGAACCTCTGCGTACAGGCCCGGGCCGAGCAACTGGATATCCGGTCGCACCAAGCCTGCGGCGGGTGAGATCAGGCGGGTCGGCAGGTCCCGCGAGAGCCGCGCGGCCCGCTCCGCGGCGTCTGGCCCCACCACGAATCCGGCGGCGGCCTCGTGCTGGATCAGCGACAAGCACCAGAACCCCGCTCCCGAAAGGCCGATGCGGCTTGCAATGCCGGCCCAGCGCGTGAAGGTCTGCCCACCAACCGCGCGCGTCTCCGGGCTGAGCAACTGAGCATAGGCCAACTGCAGCCGCCCCATCTTGGCCAACGCGCTCTCGCCGTGGGTGTCGGTGACCTCGAAGTGCGCGATCGGACCCAACCCCAACTGCGGTGGATTCAAGAACATCCGGTACGCCCCGGCATCCTGCTCCTGACCGAACAGGAACTCGGCCCGCTGAAGCACCTCGAAGCCCGTAGTGAGAATCGAGTCGTCACCGGTTGCCAGGAAGTGCTCAAGGGCTGCACCTGCAAATGAAAGATAGTCGTGCAGATACGGCGTGGCGCCCGGCAGCGCATGGAACACATCGTTGGACGTGCGGAGGACCTGGAGGCGCTCGAAGAGTCGCGTGCCGGCCTCGACCATCTTCTGAGAACCCAGCAGCCGCCCACTGTAGATCATGCGGTCCGCGACGACCCCATTGATATCGAGTTGAACGGCTTCTACGTACTGGACGGGGCGGCGACGCACGACCTGCCGCAGGCTGGAGAGGAGGTGCTCGAAGCTGGGATGTTCGAGCACCGCCGGGTCCTGCACCTTCACGACCATCGCCGGGTTGTGCTCGACTCGCAGGCCCAGGGCGTCGCGGGCGAAATCCAGATCTGCGCTGCTCCAGGAGCCGTACAGTCGCAAGTCCCGCAAGTCTCGCGGGCTGAAGCTGTAGGCAATGCTGCGCCGTCGCTGCTCATCCCCGACCCGCGCCGCTCGCACCAGCCCATCGCGGCTCAGTTCCGCGTCTAGAAACCGGAAGGTGTCCTCGGCGAGCCGCCGATAGAGCGGATCCCCGGTGAGCGCATGTGCCAGCGCCAATACGCCCAGCATCTGGGCGTTGCCGGCCGCCGTCTTGTCGAACTCGATCAGACTCCAGTCATTCCGTATCGAGAGTCGGAAGAACCCACCGTCGACCCAGTCGACGATCGGGCTTCGCAGCATGGGATCGAAGGCACGCCTGAAGGCGGCGATCTCCCCCCGCAGAAGCAGGTACTCCAGAGCTCGAGGACGCAGGCGCTGAAGCCCCGGGCCATGGGGGAAGCCACCATACCTGGCATGAATGGCCGATGACAGGAACGCGTCGAAGTCCTCGAAGGGAGGCATGACCCCCGCGGCGGGCGTTTCGAGTGCGGCGACATCTGACCTATGGGCTGCGGCAGGGGCGACCTCGTCGGGCTGAGCCTCGTACACTTCCTCGAGGCGCTGTCGGCTGCGGGTGAGCACGTCCAAGAACTCGGCGGGACCGGTTTCCGTCTCACCACGAACCTTGAGGAACACGTCCAGCACCGAGCCCTGCGAATCCAGGATGTAAACCTGCGCTTCCTCCAGGGAACCCGCTACCGCCCGGGTCAGCGGCATAAACGCATTCAGCCAGGCGGGGTGCTGTGCGGTATCGACCCGGATGCACAGCGCGTTCCGGTTGAGGAAGGACACCACGCGCCGGTCCGGAAACACGTAAGTGTCCATGTTTCGCGCGAACTTGCTCCAGGCAGTTCCAATGAACAAGACGACCATCCTGTTCTGGCGACGCGCCTCGTTGAAGGTGCTGCGTTCCAACGGCCACCACCGCACTCGGTGAGCCCCTGCCTGGCGCATGAATTCGCTGTCGTCGAGTGCCAGCGGATTCGTGGCTTCCGGCGGGATCAGCGGCTGGACCAGCTTGGCGGCACTCCCCATCACGAAAAGGGTCGTGACGGTCAGCGTCACCACGATGAAGCTAGGCCGTCGCATGATCCCCCGCGTTTCGCATGGTCCGCAGGCTCATTATGGCTGTGCTACACTGTCGTGACCATGTCCATTTCCCTCGACGAGGTTCGCCATGTCGCACGGCTTGCTCGCTTGGACTTGGACGATTCGGAGATTCTGGCCCTCCAGGGCGAGCTGAACGCGCTTATCGGGCACTTCAGCGATATCGATGCCCTCGATGGGCTGGAACTCGAGGCAACCTCTCATCCGATTCCGCTCCAGAACGTGTGGGCAGCCGACGTCCCGGAAGCGGGGCTGCGACGCGACGACACACTCCAGAACGCGCCGCTCACGAAGGCGGGGCTTTTCGTCGTTCCCAACGTCCTCGAGGGCTAGTCTTTGCCGATCCCGACAACAGCAGCGGAGTGGTCGCGGCGGCTGTCTTCCCGCGAGATCTCCGCTGTCGAGCTGGCTACGGACTATCTCCAACGCATCCGCGACATCGATGCAAAGGTTGACGGGTTTTTGACGGTCTCGGAGGAGGAGGCACTCGACCAGGCACGACACGCGCAGAACCTGCTGGATCGTGGTGAGGGCGGCCCTCTGACCGGGTTACCCCTTGCGCTCAAGGACAACATCTCCACCAAGGGGATCCGCACGACCTGCGCGTCCAGACTCCTCGCGAACTACGTTCCCGTCTACGACGCCACCGTGGTGGAGCGCCTGAAGCAGAGGGGGCTCGTGATCCTTGGGAAGACCAACCTCGACGAGTTTGCGATGGGAACTTCCACCGAGCACTCGGCCTTTCACGTCACCCGTAATCCGTGGGATCTGTCGCGGTCCCCAGGGGGCAGCTCTGGCGGTTCTGCCGCCGCCGTGGCCGCCGATCTCGCGCCCCTTGCGTTGGGATCCGATACAGGCGGCTCGATCCGCCAACCTGCGGCCATGTGTGGGATCGTCGGGTTCAAGCCCACCTACGGTCGGTGCTCGCGATATGGGCTCATCGCTTTCGCGTCGAGCTTGGATCAGATCGGGCCGCTGGCCCGATCGGTCGAGGACGCGGCGCTGCTGGCAGAAGTCGTGACCGGCCACGATGAGCGAGACGGCACCTCGCTGAGACTTCCCGCCGTTTCCATGGCGCGCTTGAAAGAAGGACGTCTTCGGGGCCTGAAGCTAGCTGTGCCGCGAGAGCTCACCGGCGAAGGAGTGGCCAAGGGCGTTCGCGAGGTCTTCTGCAGTGCGCAGGAGACCCTGAGACGAGAGGGAGCGGAGATATCCGAGGTCAGCCTGCCGTCGCTCAAGCTCGGCGTGACGACCTACTACATCATCGCGCCGGCCGAGGCGTCGAGCAACCTGGCGAGGTTCGATGGCGTGCGCTATGGATTGAGATGCGACGCCTCCGGTCAGATCGAGATGATGGAGCGTACGCGAGCCCAAGGCTTCGGTCACGAGGTCAAGACTCGAATCATGGTCGGCACCTACGCGCTCAGTGCCGGCTACTATGACGCGTACTACCTTCGGGCACAACAAGTGCGCACGCTCATGAGGCTCGAGATCGAGAAGACGTTGAATGACTTCGACCTCATCATCAGCCCGACGAGCCCGGTGGCTGCCTTTCCGCTTGGCAGCCTGACGGAAGATCCTCTTGCGCTAAAGCTGCTCGACCTATGCACCATCCCGGCGAATCTGGCGGGGCTGCCGGCGATCAGCTTGAACTGCGGCGTGCACGATGGGCTTCCGGTCGGGCTTCAACTCATGGCCCCGGCCCGGGAGGACGAACGCCTCCTCCAGCTGGCGTATGCAATCGAACGGGCGCTGCCACCGATCGAGACCTATCCATCGTTACATTAGGCCTATGGAAGATATTCGTCGGCGCGATCAGGGCCTGTTCCTCAAGGAGATCTTCGAGCCCACGCGGCTGATGATGACCGGCGCAGTGGGGTTCCTGTTTGCGATGCTGGTGAATGCGGGAGCAGGCATCGACTGGCCCTGGTTTCTGGCGGTCGTGTCGATGATCTTGGGCGCCCACGCCGTCACAGCCTGGAATGCATCGAAGCGGAAGCGATTCATCAACAAGCGCTACGAAGCGCTGTGGACGGGGTGTAAGGATCGCTATACACGGCTTGAGGAGGTGCTCGGCAAGATGCGAAAGGAGCAGATCGCGGATCTGAAAGAGCTGCCGAGGACCATTCGGTCAGTGGCCGAATCGCTGTACCTGGCGCTCAGGCGAGCCGACATCATCTCGCACGAGGTGCATCAGACGGAGGCGGGGATGTTCAGCCAGCCGCCAACCTGGGAGGCCTCGGCTCATGACCCGCAGGCCAAGGAGCTGTACCGCACCGCGGACAAGAACATCGCCGAATACCGGCAGCAGTTCGCGGGCGTGATGGCCGGCGTCCAGCGGACGGAGGCCCAGAGCGCCGTCTTCATGACGACCCTGGACACGCTTCGTATGAAGCTGATCGGCTACCGGTTGGTCGGCAAGAGCCCGGAGATGCCCAGCTACGATTTCCTCAGCATGCTGACCGAGGCCAAGCTCCAGCTTCAAGCGATCGACCAGGCGCTCGAGGAACTCGACCTGGGGCATTACCCAAAGATGATCGCAGCCGTGCCACCGCCGATGCCCCAACCCGGGGCTCACGAGGGTCAGAGTGAGGAGCAGCAGCAGCGGCCGTGAAGAGCGTCACGGTGCGCTGCCCCGCCAAGGTGAACCTGTTCTTGGCGGTCGGCCCCTCCGATGCCACTGGGTACCACCCGGTTCGGACGATCTTGCAAGCCGTGTCCATCTTCGACACGCTCGCTATCGAGTCGAGTGAGACGCCCGGCCTGACGTGCAATTGGCCCGACCTTCCGGTGGATGACTCCGTGAGCAAAGCCCTCCGGCTCCTGGGCGAGATCACGAGGGTCCCATCCCTGCACATTCATCTGCACAAGGAGATCCCAGCCGAAAGCGGCCTTGGCGGGGCCAGCACGGATGCGGCGGGCCTGTTGAGGGGCATTGGAGCCTTTCTGGAAGCGACCCTACCCCGACAGGTCCTGCTCGACATAGCCGCCGCGATCGGAGTCGATACTCCTTTCTTTCTCGTCGGAGGACGCGCCCGCGGCGAAGGATACGGTGAGCGTCTGACGCCGATGCCGGATGCTCCGCCACTGGATCTGGTGGTAGCCAAGCCTGCGGTTGGCGTGGCCAGCGGGGAGGCCTACCGGCGGCTGGACTCGAAGTCATTCGCTTGGCGCGATTGGCCGGCGGATGAAACGCTCTATAACGATTTCGAGCGCGTGGCGCCATGCGAGAGTCTGGATTTGATCGAGCGGCTGAGAGCGCTAGGCGCTCGTGACGCCGGCCTCACGGGTTCCGGGTCGGCCGTCTTCGGAGTCTTCGCCGACAGCCAGGCCGCCGGTGCAGCCGCTGCTCGCCTGGCTTCGGAGGGTGCGGACTTCGTGAGGGCGTGCAGGACGCTGACTCGAACCGAATCCCTGACCTGAAGCGAACAAGGCCAGGACCTGCGGCATCCAACATCCAGGATGCAAGCGTTGGAGAGCGCGCCGCACCTGCGCGTCCGTCAGGGTTCACGGCGAACGAAAGCCCTCGTGTTTTTGCAGAGCGTTGCCGATAAATGGGGCGTGCTCTTCAACAAAGGCGTTGTCGCGCGCATCGACCCCAAACAGACTGAGGCCTTTCTCCTCAGCCAGCCGGAAGTGCTCGATGCCAGCGTCTGGCTCACCAGTGGCCAGCTTCAGGCGCATGTCACCGTGTCGGATGAGGCCCGGATCGACCGCCGCTCACTCCAGCGAGCGTGTCTCGACGAGCTTGGCCTGCATCAGACCCCGGCAGAGATTCTGCTGATCCAGGCTCGCGCTCGGGCAGCCTAGCTCTCCGGCTCATCGGTGGCCGTGTCGGCCACTTCCTCCGTGTCCACTTCGGCGGCAGCCGCCGTCACCGGCGCCGGAGTGTCCAACTGGATGAAGGCGATGTTCTTGGTCTGGCGGTTTGGACAGTTGTTGCAGACGAACTCCACGTTCACACCTGCCATCCAGTCCGGCACCCTCTCCATCGGTCTACCACAGCTTGAGCATTGCACCATCTAGTCGGTTCCTCCTTTCGAAATCCGTTGCGCATCTTCCTCTGGCGCTGCACTCAGGTCGAGGCGATCACCTGTGGCCAACTCTTCTGAGGCAACCGTAGAGGATTCCAACGAAGCCACATGCTCACGGTAATGCCGAAGCGTTTGCCAGTGGCTGAGAAGTCCGTTCACGAGCATCAGCACCGCGCCGCCGAAGTAATAAAGTGATAAGCCAGACTCACGCTTTTGACCCGGATCGCGAATCGCATTCTCGCCACCCAAAAAAGGTAGGCCGTAGAGCGCGATCATGAAGAGGATGGCGGCAAGCCAGAAGTAGGTGTTCTTGTACCAAGCGGGCACTGCGGCCGGGCGGGCGCTCACTCCGCCGATGATACCTGGGGCGAGGTTAGACGCGGATGTCGACGACCTGACCCTTGCCTTCGATCAGCTTCAACAGCTCCGCTGCCTGCTGCTCCTGGCTATCCAGGGCCTTGCGCAGGAGAGCAGCCTGCAGCTGGACCCGCTTATCCTGCACACTTTCGAGCCCCTGCAGCCCGGTATGAATCTGGACGTTCGACACGTTCACCGCTTTGGTTATCGGAGCCCCGGCCAGATGCCTGGAGGGTGCGGCGGGCAAGTTCCTGGAGCCTCCGACGAGATTCGAACCCGTGACCTCTTCTTTACCAAAG
>DATLGQ010000269.1:0-7940 GCA_035540435.1 Fimbriimonadaceae bacterium | reverse complement strand
GTCGGAAAAACACTGCAGGAGGTCGCTGCCGAAGCCGGTAGCCATAAGCGAGCGAGTGGTGGTGGGCATGGCCGTGCCGGCGGGCATGCCCATGCCCTCTCGGCGGCGGAACTCGGGCAAGTTTCCGATGTAGTCGTTGGTGCCGCTGGGGTCGTTCACCGAGTGCGGGCGAATGAAGGAGCCGCCCTGATGCATGACTACCGTGCTCGCCTGGGGGTCGGTGCTGGGGCCCAGCAGGCGGTCGCGCAAGAATCTCCCGGGCCAGGTCTGGTTCATGATCCGCGAGACGATCGACGTGGTGCCGACCCCGGTGGAGACGAGGTCGTCGTCGTGGACGTAGTGGTGATACTGCGGACCGGTCGGGAAGGAGAACGCCGCATTGCCGAACGTGGTGACGTCGTGCTGAGAGATGTCCGCGCCTTCGCCCCTCGCCTGTCTGAGAGCTTCGCTGACGATGATGGACCCTTGCGAGTGGGCGAAGATCCTGAGCCCACCGTTCTCCTCGCGAGGGTTGCCATGGCGGACCATGATCCGGCGCAGCGTCTCTACAGCCGGGTTTCCCCGCCCCACGAGCCTGCCAGCGTCGAACATCTTGTCGGAAAAACACTGCAGGAGGTCGCTGCCGAAGCCGGTACTCGCGTTGTAAACGCCTACCACCGGCGTGTTGAGCTGGTTCGCAAGCCGTTGGGCGGCACGAAAATGCTCGCTGATGCTCGTGTCGATGCCGTTGACGAAGATCGTCGCGCCGTTCCCGATGGCGCCCCGGGCCTCGCTGTCGGTGCGGCTGCCGTGAAGCTCTTCGGCTTCTCGATCGTCCTCGACCGGCACGCCCCCAGGCATGAACGGGCCGGTCAAGGCCCCGTCGTTAGCCGCTCGTGGAAAGGCGCCTTGGATCCGCCTAGTGACGCGCTCTCCCACCTCTTGGCCGAACTCCAGCGCCCGCTCGACTCCTGCTCCGACCACCCCGCCGATGGCCCTGCCCACGAGGCCTAAACCCTGTCCCACGGCCCGGCCAACGGTTCCGAGCACTTGCCCGACTCCTTCTCGGGCCCGCTGCGCCTGCTCGCCGACGAATTCGCCGACCCGCTGCGCACCTTGAACGACGAACTGGCCGACCCGCCGAACCCCCTGCCCAAGAAGGCCCAAGCCACGGCCCACGATGCCTTGGCCCCGTTCGGCCGCTCGACGCGCCATTTCGAGCGCCGCCTTTCCAACCGAACCCAGCGGGCTCACCGGGCGGCCGACGCCGGAGCGCTTCAACATCTCGGCGATCCGCGTACCGAACCCACCTCTGGGTCGCCTGGTCGGCGTCTCTCCGGGCTCGGAGTCTGCCGCCCCTCCCGGCTTGGGGCTCGAGGGCTTCTTGGGATGCCACTTGCCGTCGGCCCATCCCACCAGATCTCCTTTCTTGGTGCCCCACCACTCCTTGAAGGATCCGTACTTGTCGAGAAACCACTCTTTGAACTCGTTCTTCCTTTCGGTCGCCCACTCGAGCAGGCTCTGCTTCTTGGCGCCGAGCCACTCTTGGATCGTGTCCTTCTTATCGAGAATCCACTGGATCGCCTGCTGCTTCTTCTGTTCGATCCAGAGCTGGAACATGAGCCTCTTGACGCCGGCCCACTGGTCCAGCCAAGCCTTGCGCTCTGCGATCCAGGCGAATACCTCGTCGCGCTTCTGGGCCACCCAATCCCATACCCGCTTGGCGGCAGCCGGCAGCATTTTGTAGATGGCGCTCGTCTTCTTCGAGATCCAGCCCTGAAGGTCATCCTTCTTGCCGCGAATCAAACCGGCGATCCATGCCGCCTTCTCGCGAATCGTGTCCGCCAGTTGATCCTTCTTCTTGAGAATCCAGCTCCAAAGCTCGGCCTTCTTGGCTTCGGCCCACTGGCGGTACTGCTCCTGCATCTTCTTCCCGTAGTCGGCGAAGTTCTGCTTCTTCTGCTTGATCGTCCCAGTCAGAGCCTCCCAGGCGCTACGGGCTCGCTGCAGGACCCTTTTCGCCGTCTTGTAGATCTTGATCGCAGGTCCGATGATGCTGACCGGGTTCAGAATGAGCGCCGCTCCTGCTAAAACGAACGCGAGGCCGCCCAGCACGGGTAGCGCAACCGCGCCCACCCCGGTCATCGTCAGAATCCCGGCCGCCACTCCGAGGAGGGAGGAGACGAGCGACAGATAGTTAGAAGCGATGGTTGCGCGACGCACCAGCTTACGATGAGCTTCGATCCAGCGACCCCACATCGGCGGCAGGTCATCTTTAACTCCTTCGATCGTGTCTTCCGCGCTGGGGTTGTTGGCTTGACCGCCGATGAGCTTCGCAAGGAAGTCGAACAACCCCATGGCGCCACTGACGGTGCCCAAGATAGGGATCGCAGCGGTCGCCACCTTCACCTGCTCTAACACGGTGCCGGCCAGAGAGGCCGCTATGCTCAGGCCGGAGAAGACCTTGGACGCGATCTCCATCGCCCGCCGACGCTTGGTCTTTTCGATCTCGCTCTTGGTAACGCTGGCGGCGGCCTGTATGGCCAGGAGTCCCACGGATATAGACGAAACCCCGCCTGCAACCGCAGCCGTGGCGCTCTCGCGCTTTTCGAGGGCGGCTTGGTGAGCCTTAGGCTCCAGGTCCCCTCCGGCGTTGCCTTCCTCGGCGTCGCTATGCTTCTCTTCGGATTCCTGGCCTCCTGCCTCCTTGCCCTGTATCGCGCCAGCCGCCAACGCCATCAGGCGCTGGATCATTGGCGTGAACTCGCTCTCGGTTTTGACCTCGGCCGCGTTGCTCTGCGGGTCGAGTGCCTTTTGGACCATCGCGCCAATCGTGCTGCCGCCGCTGGCGCCGCTCAGCATGGCGGGGTCCGCTCGATGAGCGCCGATCTTGGCGCCGGCGAACTTCTGCGCGTTCAGGCCCGCCGACCCGATTGGCTTCGCGTTCGTTTCTAACGGCACAGGGACACCCTCGTCGTGGGCCACGCCTCCATTTCAGTGCAGGAGAGAAGCTCCTGATCTATTAGTGCATCATGTCGCCGAAAAAGCAAAGCAGCGGGGGACTTTAGCCCCCGCCGCTCAGCCGTCGGTTGATCTTTGAGATTTCCTCGACCCATCTGTGCCGCTCGCGATGCTCCATCTCGAGGATGGTGTCGGGCGGCCAATGGAAGTGGTAGGCAATGTACGCTACCTCCTCGTAGAGTTCCTTCGAGGGGTAGCGCATCATTCCCCCGCTAAGGCCATCTCCTCGCCCTCCTGGGTCTCCTCAGGGTTGAGCTCGTTGATCTTTCGGTAGAAGTCCTGCAGATACGCCAGGTCGGCCGAGAACATGTTCTCGACGACGCCGGTGTCGATGACTTCGATCGTGCCCAACTGGGTGATCACCCTGCTGAGCAGGATGATCACCAGATAGGCCTGGTTCGCCCGGACCCGCGGGTCGCGAAGGGGCGCGATTTCGTCCATGGCCGTGGCCAGGCGCATGCGCCCTTTGCGATGCAGCGACCCATCGGGGCCGACGTAGCCCCTCGGCAGCGTGAACTCAAACTCGGTTTGGAGTCCACCGGACTTAGAAGGTTTGTTCATCTAGCCCTTACTGCTGCCTCTCGAGACCCTCGTGCGCGATTTCGAGCTCCTCAACCGCGATCTCGTTCTTGTTCGAGTCGAGGGCCGGCCCCTTGAACTTGCACGGCCAGCCGTTCTTGAACGTGTACTTGGCCACGCACTCTCCGGCCGGGTTGTACAGGGTGACCGAGCCGTTCTTGCGATTCGACTCAACCTGCCCGTCCTCGATCTTCTTCCGCCACTCGTGGAGCTTCGTGTCGTCGGTCACGCCTCGTCGGAGAACGATGTTCGACCACTTGAGCGCTCCAGGCACCTTGTGGACGACCAGGTTGCCGCCCTTGCCCGTCACGCGGTGCTCGATAACTTCGGTCTCGCTGTCGAGGCCGCTGACCTCACGGAAGATGCACTCCGTGATGCCGTCGATTTCCAGATACCAGCGCAGTGCGCCTACTGCTTCTGCCATGTGTTTTTCCTCTTTCTAGAATCCGCTCGCGGGGTGTTAGCCCTCCGACTTCTCGCTGCCGCCCGACCATTGACCGATGCGGATGATCACGAACTCGGCCGGCTTGACCGGGTTCACACCGATCTCGACATACAGTCGGCCCAGATCGATCATCTCTTGCGGATTGGTTTCGGCGTCGCACTTGACGTAGTAGGCCTGCTCAGGCACTGCGCCAAAGAGCTTGCCCTCCTTCCACTCCGTGAAGAGGAAGGCGCTGATGTTGCGCCGGACGCGACCCCACAGGTCCGCATCGTTCGGCTCGAACACGACCCACTGCATCGCCCGCTCGATCGACTTCTCCAGGTAGTTGAAGAGCCGCCGAACGTTGACGTACTTCCAGCTCGGATTGCCGACGGTCGCCAGCGTGCGAGCGCCCCATACGCGGATGCCCGTACCGGGGAAGGCGCGGATGCAGTTGATCCCGTTCGGGTTCAAGATCTCCTGCTCGCCCTTGGTGATGTCGAGCTCGAGCGCAACCGCTCCCATGAGCGATTCGTTGGCGGGCGCCTTGTGGACGCCTCGCTGCACACCGACCCGGGTCCAGACGCCGGCGATGTGGCCGCTCGGCGGGACCAGGCACTGGGCGCCCTTGTTGAACTTGTCGAGAACCGAGATCCAGGGATAGTAGATCGCCGCCTGACCGCGGTCGCTGCTGAAGGGAGCGTTCAGAACCGTCTCCTTCATTTCCTGTGCGCTCAGCCCGGGGATCGGGTCGAGGATGCACATGCGGTCGCCCATGCGCTCGCAATAGGAGATCAACATGCTCTGCACCGACAGGATCTGCTGCTTGCGCTTGTCGTCGATCACCAGCACTTCGGGGCCGGTGGCGCCGTCGAGCTTTTCACGACGGAACAGGCCCGCCATGAGATCGGGGATCGCGATCATGTTGACGTCATCGATCAGCGACAGACCGCCGATGCCACTTCGCTTGGCCTCATCGCCCACGAAGTCCTCCGCCTCGACCTTTGCCAGCTCATTGGTGAGGGGCAATGCCGGGAGATTGGAGCTGGACCCGCCGTCGAGGCCGCCCATCAGGTTGTGGACGCCTTCCTTCGGCCTCTCTGCCGTGGCCGTCACCGACTCGACCTCGATGATCTTCGACTTGACCGAATCCCTGAGCGAATCGGCCGTCAAGGGCTTGTCCTTGGTCCCGAACGACTCACTCTTGGAGCCCTGCGTCACCTTGAGGGTAAAGCCGTCGCCCTCGTGCTTGACCTCGACCTTGGTGTCGTTGCCACCCTTGCCCGACTCGAGCGCCTTGATCTTGATTCCCCCAAGCTCCAGTTGTGCCGCCGCCGCTACGCCGCCACCGCCAGAACCGGAATCCTTGAACAAAGCAAGGTCCTGGTCGCGTGCGACCCGGACGATGTAGGCGCGCCCGCCACCGTTGTCGTAGTAGCCTCGAACGGCGTAGGCCAGATAGCTGCCTTCGATGTACGGGTTGATCGCAAGCGGGATGTCGTGCTTCTTGACGAACTCGGAGAAGGACTTCACCTTCGCCGTGCCCGCCGCGATCGCCGCATTCACCGCCGACTGCGCATAGTCCAAGAGGCTCTTGCGAGACGCCCGCTTGGCCGAGACCAGCTCGACCGTGGACTTGCCCAGCTCCTTTGCGAGGGCCTTGAGGATGATCTCGTCATCCTCGCCGAAAATTCGGCAAAAGTCTGTCCAACTGCTGATAAAGGTGGGCTTGTTGAACTCGCCGCTCTTCGCGTAACCCACAAATGCCGCCGTGTTGGTGCCGACACCTTCGATCGGCTTACTGCCACTGTCGATTTCCTCGACGAATACGCCTGGTGCTAGATATTCAGGCATCTCCTTCTACCTCCCACTGCCAGGCCAGCCCTGGCACTTTCGACGAACCTAAGTCTCCGGTGGATTTTGAACCCCTGCGAGTTCAGATCAACCCTGTCAAAGCTACTATATCACAGGGGCAGAGAAAGAGGAACTGCTTCGTTTCAGGACTCGCAACAGTTGCTAGCGATTACCAGGCGAACAACTGTCGACCTAGGACTTATAGACCTGGCAATTTTACGTGCTTAACTAGCACGGTTAGCGGCTTTTGGCCTTGGCCGGCTTGGCGGCTCCCTCATCCAGTCTCAGCAGACCCGTGCCGCCCTCCTCGGCGACCGACACGTCCCCGTGACCCGCAACCTCCGCAATCACCGGATGGTCTCCTGCCGGGAGACCCGCGAAGTGGTACATGCCTTCCCCATCCGTCATCGTGGTTTGAGTGCCGGCACGGACGGGGATGTAGGCAGCGGGCCGTCCATCTGGATACTTGAGCCGGCCCACGATCGAAATCGAGACCTTGCGCTCGACCTCCACCAATCCCGGCCCATTGAGGTTGGATTCGGCAATGGAACGCTGCTCGGCCTGACGGTCCCGATCGCCCAAGCCGTCGAGAACGATCCCGATCGGCTCGAGGGAATCGCTTCGCCCCGGGGGAGGCGCAACGGTCTCGACCTCTTTCGATGCGAAGCCCTTCTTGGCAAAGGTGAGCCGGTAGCGATTGGGCGGCAGATTCTTGAAGTAAAAGAAGCCGCGGTCGTCGGTGCGGGTGGTCTCGTCGCGCCCGTCGATGGTGATGAAGACGTCCCTGAGGGGCCTCTGATCCGCATCGCTGACCAAGCCCGCCGCGCTGACCCGCACGCTCTTGACGTCCAGCGGCCGTCCGGCCTCGTCCCCCTCGATACCCTGGCCAATGCCAAGCAGCGCTTCCCGCACAACCTTCACCAGGTGCGTGTCGAATGGGTTGAAGCTGGCCGTGGCAATCAGACCGACCGCCGGCCGCAGATTCCCGCCGAGCGCCTGCCACAGAGCCTGCGGGTCGCTGTGGGCCGGGTGATCCGCCTGCGCGACCGAGAGCAGCACCGCCAGCGGCCCTTCCGGCTTCAGGCTGTCGCCCAGGAACTGCTCGGGCACCGTGGTGTTGCGGAGAAAAAGCCCGATCACATCCGAAAGAAGCTGGTGCTCGACCACCGCGTCGCCACCGGAATGCGCCGTGATGAGGTACGCAAGGTCGAGCCGGACGCTGCCGCGACGCCTCGCCTTCTGGTCGGAGCCTGGGCGCTGGTCGTGGTGGTAGTTCGGGTCCCGGAACCGGGTGTTCTCCCGAATATCGTGCAGGTACAGATTGATCGTCGGCTTGCCTTTGGCGGCTTCTGCGGCCGCAGGCGCGACGAAGCTGATCTGCCCAGCCTCCTTGATCAGGTTGCCCGGCTTCTTGGCAAGCTCGGTGAGGATGAGCTGTCGCAGTGTTTCGTCGACTTCTTGAATCATGGACCTGGGCCCCCGCCCGCTAAGGATACATCGGACGATCCCCTGGCACAAGCCCCTGCCTCAAACCCGATGAAGGGCGCTCGCCTCCCTCTGAACGGCGTTCGTCGGGTTATCAAACGCGCCCAATCGCCCTCGATGCGCGGCGGCCTCCGCCTGCCCCGCTACCTTGGCAAGCCGGGGAACTTCTTGCGTTCGATGCCTCGCAGATCAACTAGCCATTCCCCATCTTTGCGAACCATGGGCAACTCGAACTTTTCCTCGTAGGCGCTGAGGGATCCCACTCCGCGGACGAAACCGAGATTGACCGTCGCCTGATCGTCTGCAACCTGCTTGTGGCTCCTGACCTGCCACGCGAAGCGGTAGTAGGGAGCTACCTCGTTCATCGTGAACTCCCACTTCTTCTTGATCTCTTCGCGGCTGTTGCCTTCGATGTAGCTCCGTTTGGTCAGGGTCTCGATGTCGCTGGTGGCGAGCGCGTTCATGAACTCGCGCGCGGCGGTGCTTGGATTCTCGCCAGACACGAAGAGCAGCGCCACGATAACGATGGCGAAGATGACCCCCAAGACCGGTAGCAGGCTTAAGCGCCCCGACTCCCTCATTGGCAGCTATTTAACCT